>WFWQ01000029.1 GCA_015491015.1 Patescibacteria group bacterium
GTTAAAGACCTAAATTCTGCTTTAGAAACAGCTTTAAAAGTCGCGCCTTGGAAAGGCACAATACTATTTTCTCCTGCTTTCCCAAGCTACAATCGTTTTTCAAACTTTGAAGATAGAGGAAAGAAAGTAATATCTACTTTAAAAGAAATGAAAGCTTTATGAAAAGAAAAGAAGAGAAGAGACCAGATTTTATTTTATTATTTGGATTTTTGCTTTTAACCGTCTTAGGTCTATTGTTCCTATATTCAGCTTCATCTTTTTGGGGAGAAAAGTACTTTAATAGCTCTTATTACTTTCTGTTACTTCAAATTAAAAAAGGTGTTCTACCTGGTTTATTTTTAGGAGGATTACTTTATTTCCTGAATCTTAAAACCTTAAAAAAGCTAAGCTTTTGGATTTTCCTTGCGGTTTTAATCTTAACCTACCTAGTATTTATACCTGGATTAGGAATAGAAAAGGGAGGAGCTAAAAGGTGGATAGATTTAAAAATCCTTCAATTCCAACCTTCAGAATTCTTAAAGCTTGCCTTTTTGATTTATCTTTCAGCTTGGCTCTCCTCCTCTAAACTTCAAAAATATAAAAACAAACAACAAGAGTTTTATTTTAAACTCCTTCCTTTTTTCATCCTGTTATTACTAGCTTCTTTAGCTTTAATTTTCCAACCTGATATTGGAACTTTAGGAATAATTTTAGCTTTAGCCTTGCTTTTATACTTCCTATCTGGAGTGTCTTGGTGGTATTTTTTAGTTTTAGTTACTATAATTTCTTTAGGAGGAGTAGCTTTAGCTTTGTTAGCTCCTTATAGAATAGAAAGAATTTTAGTCTTTTTAAATCCTAACTTAGATCCTCTAGGTGCAGGATATCATTTGAAGCAATCTTTAATTGGCATAGGATCTGGGGGACTTTTAGGAAAAGGGCTAGGATTATCTCAACAAAAGTTAGGATTTTTACCAGCGCCTTTATCTGACTCTATATTTTCTATAATAGCTGAAGAAATAGGATTTATAGGAGTAGTAGCCTTGATCTCTCTGTATCTCTTGATCTTTACCAGGACTTACTATTTAGCTCTTAAAGAAGATGATTCTTTTAAAAGGCTATTAGCCATAGGGATAGCTTCCCACATTACCGGTCAAGCTTTCTTAAATATGTTTGCTTTAACTGGCCTTTTTCCCTTAACTGGTTTACCTTTACCTTTTATAAGTTTAGGAGGAACTTCTTTAACTGTATCTTTAGCTGAAGCTGGAATTTTGCTAAATATCTTAAAAAGATGAGCAAAAGAAAGTTTAAAATTATATTCACCGGAGGAGGAACTGGAGGGCACATCTTTCCCTTAGTTGCAGTAGCTAGAGAGCTCAAGAAAATTCAACAAAGAGAACCTTCTTTTAATTTTGAAATTTACTACTTCGGACCTAAAGAAGAGTTAGCAAAAAAAGTATTTCCTCAAGAAGGAATAAAAGTAAAATGGATACTCTCTGGAAAAATTAGAAGATATGCTAACCCTTCAGCTCTAATCCTCACTCTTTTTGATCTTTTATTTAAAATTCCCTTAGGATTTTTGAAAGCTTTCTTTTACCTTTTCTTTATGGCTCCAGATGTAGTCTTTAGTAAAGGAGGCTTTGGAGCTTTCCCAACAACTCTAGCGGCATGGATCTTGCAAATTCCTATCTTTTTACATGAATCAGATTCAATAGCAGGTTTGGTAAATAGAATTTCAGCTAAGTTTTCTAAAGAAACTTTTACTTCTTTTCCTAAGACTGAAGGAATTCCTCAACAAAAGCAAATTGTGGTAGGAAATCCAATTAGAGAAGAAGTTTTAAAAGGCTCTTTTGAAGAAGGAAAGAAAATATTCAACTTAGTAGCTGATCCTAAAAAGCCAATTTTACTGATAATGGGGGGTTCTCAGGGAGCTGTAAGAATTAACAATATGATTTTAGATATAATTACCGAATGGCTTTCTGAGTTTGAACTTATTCACATCGTAGGACCTAAAAACGAAAAAGAGATAAAAAAGGAAATGGAAATTTTACTCCCTAAAGATTTAAAGCCTTATTATCATTGTTACGGATTTTTAGAAGAAAAAGAGTTAGCTTCAGCTTTAGCTTCTTGTCATTTAGTAATTTCTCGAGCTTCGGCTGGAAGCATCTTTGAAATAGCTGCAGTAGGAAAACCAAGCATTTTAATTCCTTTACCTGAATCTGCTCAAGATCACCAAAGGAAAAATGCTTATGCTTACGCAGACAAAGGAGCAGCTATAGTAATAGAACAAGGAGATGCAACTCCCCATTTTGTCCTAGAAAGGGCAAAATACATTCTTTCTTACCCTGAAAAATATAAAGAGATGGCTCAAAAAGCTCTTCTTTTTTCCCGCCCTAAAGCTGGTAAAATAATAGCAGAATATTTGTTTGTATTTTTAACCGCATAAAAAAACTATGGAAAAGGAAGTTAAAGAAATAAGAGTAAGATTTGCTCCTTCACCAACAGGAAATTTACACTTGGGAGGTGCTCGAACTTGTCTTTTTAACTTTTTATTTGCGAGAAAAAATAAGGGTAAATTTATCTTAAGGATAGAAGATACTGATCAAGAAAGATCCAAACCAGAATTTATAGAAGATATAATTGAAAATCTAAAATGGCTAAACTTAATTTGGGATGAAGGGCCTTACTTCCAAAGTCAAAGATTAGAAATTTATCAATATTACCTTCAAAAGCTTATCCAAGAAAAAAAGGCTTACTACTGTTTCTGCACTCCCGAAGAACTGAGAGCGGAAAGAGAATACCAAATCCAAAAAGGAGAACCCCCTAAATATTCAGGAAAGTGTAGAACTATATCTATAGAAGAAGCAAAGAAAAGAATAATCAAAGGGGAAAAAGCCATTCTAAGATTTAAGGTTCCTTTAGGTAAAATTATTAAAATTAAAGACTTAATTAAAGGCGAAGTAAAATTTAAAACCGATTTAATTGGAGATTTTTCAATTGCGGTAATTGAAAACAAAAAAATAAGACCCCTATATAACTTTGCGGTAGTTGTAGATGATCAAGAAATGAAAATATCTCACATAATTAGAGGAGAAGATCACCTCTCTAACACCCCAAAACAAATCTTACTTCAAAAAGCTTTAAAGTTTAAAGTACCAGAGTTTGCTCATTTGCCTTTAATATTAGGTCCAGATAAAAGTAAACTAAGCAAAAGACACGGAGCTGTAGCAATTAGAAACTATAAAGAAGAAGGTTATCTTCCTGAAGCTATGATTAACTTTTTAGCTCTTTTAGGATGGAGTTCTAGAGACAATAGAGAAATTTTTACCTTGAAAGAATTAATTGAAAACTTCTCTTTAGAAAATGTCCAAAAGAGCCCTGCTATCTTTAACCCTCAAAAGTTAGATTATATCAACTCCATCCACATCAGAAGAATGCCTTTAGACAGACTTTTAGAAGAAAGCATGCCTTTTTTCATTAAAGCAGGATTTATTAGTTGTGAAATAGAAAGCGAAACCTTTCCTCCAGCTTATGGAGGGCAGGAGTTGTTTTTTAAATACAAGATCACAACAACAGGACAGCCTATTAGCTACGAAAGACTCAAGAGAATATTATCTTTATACCAAGAAAGGCTTAAAAAATTAAGCGAACTTTCAGAACTAGTTGACTTTTTCTTTAAAAAACCTAAGCTTGAAGTTGAAAAGTTAGTTTGGAAGACTTCTACTCCTCAAGAAACCTTAAAAATTTTAGAAGAAGAAAAGAAACTTTTCTCTCAAATAGAAGAAAAAAAATGGAAAGAGAAAGCTTTAAAAGAAACTCTTTTAAAGTATGCGGAAAAAATAGGAGATAGGGGAAAGGTCTTTTGGCCTCCTCGAGTAGCTGTAACTGGTAAAGAAGCTTCAGCTCCTTTTACTGAGATAGCAGAAATATTAGGCAAAAAGGAAACCTTAGAAAGGATTAATCGAGCTTTGAATCTATTAAAGAAACAACTTAATGGATAGCTTTAGAAAGTTTCAAATATTAAGGTGGTTGTTACTTTTAAACCTAGTCCTAATCTTAGGATTAGTATGGAATAATTTAGAAAAAATTGAAAACTTCATAACTCAACTTGACCAAAAATGGGAAGAAGCTAATCAAAACATAGAATCTCCCATCTTTGAAAGATGGGTTTTGAATGTTCAAAATTTTATCCAAGAAAGAAAAA
>WFWQ01000030.1 GCA_015491015.1 Patescibacteria group bacterium
GTTTTAAAAGAAAAAAAATCTAAAATAGAATTGGAGCTTAAGATTCAAAAAGAAGACTTTGAAAAAAGTTTAGAGAAAGTTTTAACTAAGCTTTCTCAAGAAATCCAAATAGAAGGGTTTAGAAAAGGGAAAGCTCCTCTAAAGTTAGTCTTAGAGAGAGTAGGTAAAGAAAAAGTTTATCCTGAAGCTTTGGAAGAGGCTATAAAAGAAGGTTATCTGTCTGCTATCGAAAAACTTAAACTTCAACCTATCTCTTTGCCCTCAGCTGAAATTTTAGAGATAGATCTTTTTAATTCAGAGTTTTCCCTTAATCCTGAAGGAAAAGCTTTGATTAAACTTTCTTTTGAAATTTATCCTCGCTTTGAACTTCCAAATTATAGAGAGATAGCTAAATCGGTAAAAAAGAGGAAGATAGAAGTTAAAGAAGAAGAGGTAGATAAAGTTTTAGAAGATTTGAGAAAAATGAGGCCTCAATATATTCCTTTGCAAAAGCCAGCTCAAGAGGGAGATTTTGTAGAAGTTGAGTTTTCATCTTCAGATTTTCCAGAGCAAAAAAAAGTTCAGGATGCTTTTGTTTTAGGTAAAGCTAAACTTTTACCGGGAGTGGAATCTGCTTTAATTGGAATGCGGGCAGGAGAAACTAAAACTATTAAAGTGAAAGTTCCTCAAGATCATTTTTTAGCTAAAGAGCAAGGCAAAGAGGAGATAAATCTGAAAATCTTCTTGAAAGACATCAAAAAAGTAGTATTCCCTGAACTGACGGATGATTTTGCTAAAAGCTTGGGGAACTTTGAAAACTTAGAAGCTTTGAAAAGAAGTGTTAAAGAAGGTTTAACTTTGGAAAAAGAAACAAAAGAAAGCCAAAGAGTTAAAGAAGAAATCTTGCAAAAGGTTGTAGAGAAAACCAAAATAGATCTTCCTGAAACGTTGGTTACTAAAGAGTTAGAAAGAGTAAAAAAGGAAGTTGAAACTTATTTAAAAGAAGGCTTTAAGAAAGATTTAGAAAGCTATTTGCAGGAGGTTAAAAAGAGTAAAGAAGAGTTTGAAAAGGAGTTAAAGAAACAAGCTGAAAAGAGAGTAAAGTACTATTTAATCTTGACTAAGATAGCAGAGGTAGAAAATCTTTATCCTACCGAAGAAGAAGTAGAACAAGAAGCTCAAGAAAGATTAAAAGAAGTTAGTTCAGTTAAAGAAGCTGAAGAAAAATTTAAAGATCCAGAAAATTTAAAAGCAATTTGTAGAGAGTATCTTTTACAGCAAAAAGTGCTTGAGTTTTTAGAGAGTTTGGCTCAAAATGAAAATAAAAATTAATTCAAATTATGCCTATAATCCCTGCTGTAGTGGAAAAATCCCCTTATGGAGAAAGGATGTTTGATCTTTATTCTAAGCTTCTGAAAGAAAGAATCATCTTTTTGTCTGGAGTAATTACTGATGAAGTTGCTAACTTAACTATAGCTCAGCTTTTGCTTTTATCTGCTCAAGATCCTCAAAGAGATATCCAAATTTATATCAATAGCCCTGGAGGATATGTTACAGCTGGTTTAGCTATTTACGATACTATTCAGTATGTAAAACCTGATGTTTCTACAGTTTGCATTGGAATGGCAGCTTCAATGGCAGCTGTAATTTTAGCTTCAGGAACTAAGGGCAAAAGGTTTGCTTTACCTAACTCTCAAATTATGCTACATCAGGTCGCTGGGGGAGTATCGGGTCAAGCTACAGATATTGAAATTGCAGCTAAACAAATTTTAAAGATGAAGCAAAGGTTAAATGAAATTTTATCTTTACACACCGGCCAACCTTTAGAAAAAATTGAAAAAGATACAGATAGAGATTTTTATCTTTCAGCTAAAGAAGCTAAAAGTTATGGAATTATAGATAAGGTGATTGAACCTTCAAAAGCTATAAAGTAACAAGACTTTAACTTTCTAAAACTTCTCTGATCTTTTTCACTAAGCTTAAAGGAGTATAATCAGTTTTTAAAAGGTACTCTTTAATTCCTAATTGATGAGCTCTTTCTTTGGCTTTAGGACTGTCAAAGTTAGAAAAAGCTAAAATTTTAGGAATCTTATCTCGCATCTTTTTGAGTTCTTCAATTAGCTCTAATCCATCTTTCCGAGGAAGAAGGATGTCTAAGAGAATTAAATCAAAATCTTCCCGTTGGAGAATTTCCAAAGCCTCTTCTGTGGATTGAGCAGTTTCTACCTTGAAACCTTCTGATGCCAAAACTTCTTTATACATCTCGGTCAATATTCTTTCATCTTCAACTATTAATATTTTAGTCATGATTTTATTTTTATTCCGAAATTACTCTTAGTACTTCCTCCAAGGAAGTTATCCCTTCTAAAGCTTTGAGCAATCCATCTTCTAACATGGTAAACATCCCTTCTTTTTTAGCTGCTTTTTCAATTTCAATAGCGGGGCTTTTTTTGATTATTAATTCTTTGATGCTTTCTGAAACTTCCAATACTTCAAAGATTCCTATTCTTCCTTTATAACCATCAGGACACTTTTTGGAAACTTTAGGTTTAAAAAGTTCTATTTCTTCTAAACTAGGGACCTTTTCTAAAGCAAACCCTGCTTTTTCTTTATCTTTCTTAACTCTTTCTAAAAGTTGATCTACACGATATTCCTCTTTAAGGAGGTTTAACTCCTCTTTATTGAGTTTATAAGATTCTTTTTCAGGACACAACTTCCTAATCAGTCTTTGGGCAATAATTAAGTTTAGAGTTGAGGCTAACAAGAAAGGTTCCACCCCCATCTCTATTAGTCTTGGAATAGCTCCTGCAGATTGATTAGTATGCAAGGTAGACAAAACTAAATGACCAGTTAAAGCAGCATTTACTGCCAACTCTGCGGTTTCTTTATCTCGAATTTCTCCTACCATAATAATGTCTGGATCTTGTCTCATTAAAGCTCTCAAACAGTTAGCAAAGGTTAATCCGATTTGAGGATTGACTTGAGTTTGGTTAATTCCTGGCATTCGGTATTCCACCGGATCTTCTGCGGTAGCTATGTTAACTTCAGGCTTATTTAGGATTTGAAGCATAGTATACAAAGTTGTAGTTTTTCCTGAACCTGTAGGTCCAGTTACCAAAATCATTCCTATTGGTTTTTTTAAATTTTCTTTTACTCTTTTTAAAGAAATTCCTCGCAGCCCTAATTCTTCCAAAGTAAAAGCTTTAGCTCTTTCTGGCAAAAGTCTAATTACTACCTTCTCTCCATCCACTACAGGCATAATGGAAACTCTAGCTGCATATTTATACTCTTTGGTTTCAATCTTAAATCTTCCATCTTGAGGTAATCTGTGTTCGTCTAATTTTAAATTGGATAACACTTTGATTCTTGCTACTAATCCTGGAGCTACTTGTTTGGGCAAAGTCATAACCTCCTTTAAGATGCCATCAATTCTAAATCTTACTTTTACATCTTTTTCTTCAGGTTCAATATGAATGTCTGAAGCTTCGCTTAAGATTGCATGTTTCAAAATGGTATCTACGATCTTAATAATTGGAAGCTCTTGAGCTGCTTTCTTTAAGCTAGTTTTGTCTTCCTCTTTTGTTTCTATTGGAGAAGTTAATACTTCGCTTTCTTCGGAATAAGAAGGTAAAATTTGCTTAAATTCCGCCTCTAAAGGCTGTTGATAAAGTTTTAAGGCATAATCTATAGACTCTTTATTAGTTAACCGAGGCAACACTTTTTTACCAGTTTTCTTTTTGATAAATTCTATTAAAGGCAAATCTTCTGGATCTTCCATAGCAATCTCTATTGCTTCTTCTGTTTCTCTAAAAGCTACAGCTCTGTGGGTTTTAGCCATAGGTTCCGGAATTACCTCTAATACTTCTCGAGGAATGTTTTGTCCTTCTAAGTTAATGAAAGGGGTGCCTAAAATATAAGCTTTCAGATTAGTTAGTTCTTGAGGGGTAATAAGCTTTTTTTCAATTAAAACTTTTTCTACCGAAATTTTCCTTTTTTCAGCCTCCCTCAAAGCTTCTTCAAAATCTTCTTTTTTAACTAAACCTACATCCTCTAAGAAAGCTTGTAATCTTTGAGGCTCTATAGCCATTTTTTTAGGATAATTTTTCAATTAACTCTTCAATTTTTTGAGCTAGTTCTTCCAAGGAATAATTAAGTTTTAATAGATACGCTTTAACTCCTAAAGAAAGAGCCTCTTGAATGTTATTTGGGGATTCTAAATTAGTTAACACGATCACAGGAATGTCTTTAGTTTCTTTGTCTTTTTTGAGTTCTTTTAAAAGTTCAAACCCGTGAATTTTAGGTAGGATTAAATCTAAAATAATTAAATCTGGTTGTTTTTCTTTTACTAACTTCAACCCCTCTTCTCCATCAAAAGCAGATAATAGCTGATAACCTTTTTCTTTTAAAAGTTCGCCTAAAGTTTTATGCAAAGTTGGCTCATCTTCGATAAAAGCTATAGTTTTTTGATTCATAAATTGAGATTTATTTTTCTAAAGGGAGGATGACTTTAAATTTGATTAAATTATCGTCAGAACTAAAAGTAACCTTTCCTCCTAAAAGTTCTGCTGCTGATTTTACAATAAACAAACCTAATCCCGTTCCTGAGGTGCTCTTTGCTTTTTCTCCGCGGTAAAACTTTTTGAATATCAAGGATCTTTCTTGTTTTGGAATTGGCTCACCGTCATTAATTACCTCAATAGTTAAACTATTACCCTTTTTATATACCACTACTTTAGCTTGACTTTTTCCATATTTTACCGCATTTTCTACTAAGTTTTCCACAATATTTTTGAAGTGAAAGCTATCGGTTTTAATCTGTGAGGGTAAGTTTGTTGCAAAGAGTAAACTTAGCTTAAGTTTATTCTTTTGAGCTAAAGGCTGATAAAGGTTTATTGTTTCTTGTAAAGTCTTTTTTAAGTCAATATATTCTTTTTGAGGTTTAATTAATTCCAAATCTTCAATCTTAGCTGCCAAAGAAATTTTTTCGGTTAGTTTTTTAATTTTTTCTAAGTTCTCCTTAAAAGCAGAAAGAAAAGTCTTTAAGCTTTCTTTTTCTAAGCCCCTCTCTTTAATTTTGAGATTTAAAAAGTCTAGTTGAAAAGCTAAGTTAGTTAAAGGAGTTTTAATCTGGTGAGAAAAAATGTGCATAAAATCAGATTTCATCTTAGAAGCTAAAGCCAAAATTTCTAAGCTTTTAGTCGCTATAAAAGCTAGCACTAACAAAAATCCTCCAGCTAAAGTTATCAAAAAAGCTGAGATTAAAGGATCTTTTAAAATTTTGGTGATTAAAGAGTAACCAATTAGCAAGGTTAGTACCGTTAAAACTCCAAAAAGCAAAAAGATCAATTGAGGACATTGGTACCAGGGCAGTTTATACTTTTTGCACTCTCTCAACA
>WFWQ01000031.1 GCA_015491015.1 Patescibacteria group bacterium
TATAAGAGACAGCTTGAATCAAGCCTACAAATATTTCTAAGACTAAAAAAGGAATAGGAACCAAAAAAGGGATTAAAATTAAAGTAACTAAAAGCAAAACTTCTCCAGCAAAGATATTACCAAAAAGCCTGAACGAAAAAGAGATTATTTTTGTAAACTCAGAAATTAGTTCTAATATTCCGACAAAAAAACTAATAGGATTTTTTATACTAAAGAATTTTTTAAGGTAGTTTAGTTTTAAACTTTTAATTCCCCAAAATTGAATAAAGAAGAAAGAAATTAAAGCTAAAGCTAAGGTTGTGTTTAGATCGGCTGAAGAAGATCTGATTAAAGGGACTTCTCCTTCTGAGGTTTTGAGTTTGATGGTTCCTAAGCCTGGCAGAAGTTCAATCCAATTAGAAAACAGAACAAAGATAAATATGGTAGCAATCAAAGGAAAAACTTTTAAAGTTAATTTTCTATCTTGAGTTATTGAATCTATTAAATTTAATAAGAATTCTAAAACACTTTCTGTTATTATTTGAAGTTTGGATGTCCTAGTTAAATGTTGCTTTTTGGTAATTAACCAAGAAAAGAATATTAAACCTAAAACTATGAACCAAGAAATTAATAGAGTATTGGTTAAGGAGAAAGAACCAAAATTTGCTAAGACTTCAGGTTTAACAGAAATTTCAAATTCCATGGCACCCCAAAAATACTCTAAATTCTAAATTAGATTTGTTTGAAATTCAAGATTTAGAAGTGAGATTTAAGGTTGATTTTTAAAATAATTAAAGTTAAAATTTTATACTAGAAATGCGGGAGTAGCTCAGCGGCTAGAGCGTCTCCTTGCCATGGAGAAGGTCGCGGGTTCGAATCCCGTCTCCCGCTCTAAATTAAAATAGGGGGCTTTTGCAAAGCCCCCTTTTACTTAGCAATTACTCTTCTCTTTTCAAAGATTCCATCTTCATTTTCATCTCTGATGATTACTAAGTTATTTTCAACCTCATAAGTTATCTCAAAGGGAAGAGGCTTAATGAAAAGATCGACATGTCCTTCTATTGAAAACTCTCCTTTAGGATGGAGAGTTAGGATTTTGTTTGTGACTTTAGCATCTAAATATTCTTTTTGAGCAAACTCTTCTTTCAGATTAAATTTCTCTCTAACCCCTTTTCTATACCAGATCTTTTCAACATATAAGATCTTTCCTTCTTCGAGTTTAACTCCTACTCTAAACTTCCATTCTTCTTGTTCTTTCTCTTTGTAAACAAAAGGCACCTTAAATCCTTCTTCAGAGTATTCCCATGGATCAACTTTTATACCCCCTGCCCTTACTATCTCTAACTTGATTTCTGTTTCCTCTGGAATTTCTCGCTTTTCTTTAGGCTTTTCATATCTTGAGTATTTTATTAAAAAAGCATATTGGACTTCTTTAGTTATAAGGTCTCGAGGAACTTTAATGTTTACTTGAGTGACAACTTCATTTGGGATTCCATAACCTGTCTCTTCAGGTCTATCTATATCTATTACCCACACATTTACACTTCTGGATTTCAAGCCTCTATATCCTATCATAAAAGGTTGAGGTTCTCTTTGGTAAATTAGAGTTTCCTGATCTAATTTAATCTCAAAGACTCTGAATACCTCAATTACATCTGCCACCTGTTTTTTATTTGGAATTTCTGGATCTATTACTTTGAAAGCTCTAATCAAATAACCTTCCCTAACTTTCTCTAACTTTTCAGAGGGAGTTTGGTTTTTAGCAATTTCATAAAGACTTTTTACTTCCTTTTCTTCGTCAAACAAGAATAGGTCTCCTAATTTATAAAGCTTACCTTCTCTTTTGGCTTCTGAGATATAGGTTGGAACAAACTTAAACTTTCTCAAATCAACAGTAGGCCACAAGATTAAAGGATCAAACTTTTCAGACCCTTCTTCTCTTAGAGTAGATTTAAGAGTAGGTTTATAACTTCCTCCACCGTTAAGATAAGCTGGGTTATTAGTTTCAAGCTTTAACTCTGGAACAGCTTCTCCTATTAGTTTGTAGAACTTTATCATTAGTTCTCTAAAAGCTAATCTTTCTCTAATATATCTCAAGATAGCTTCTTTTCTTAATAAGGGTTGTTCTAACTCTAATCTTCTAACTAATCTTAACCAGAACTTGCTTTTCAGAATGTTATCTATATCAGAAAGCATTGAGTTGACTGTCGCTAAAACGTCTCGATTAGTTAAAGCTCTGTAGTCTGCGTGCCACATTCCTTTATCATCTTGAAAAGCAAATAACAAAAGTAAACTATAATAATAGGCAGCCAAAGATTCTTCAGGAGTAAATTTGTTTTTAGCTTCTTCAAAGAAAGCTTCATCGTACTGGGTAGCGCATCCTACCAAGAGAGTAGAAGGAAGGATTATCAAGAGGAGGAGAGTAAGCTTCCTCCTCATCGCGAATCACCTCCTTCGAAGAGATTGAAAGCTTCTTCCAGGAAAAGCTTTAATTCTTGCCAGCTCAAAGAGTTAATTAGCTCTTTAGCCTTACCCGGAGGAAAGACATGTACTGGCCACCATACTAAGTCTTGAGGACAGAATGAAAATCCGGAAAGTTCTTCCTCTAGCTTTTCAGGGGTTTCTTTTTTCTCGCCCGCTTTCTTTAAGGCTTTCTTTGCTATTTCTAAGATTACTTTTTCATGTTTTAAGAGAAACTTTTTAGTGTTTTCTGCTCCATCTAAAATTGTAGGCTCGTATTCTAAACCCATAAAAAGATCGAAGAAAGCATAGCTCTGACAAAGCTTGGTATTAAAGGCAACCCAATAAAGAGGATGGCTGTAGAATTCAGGATATAGTCTTTCTTTGACAAATCTCTTTAACTCTTTAGCTATCTCTTGAACCATTATGTGAAACTTTCTAAACTTTTCTTCGTCAATAGTGTATACTCTGGCTGTGGAGAAAGAAAATATCTGTTTAGCAGCTTCTCTTACATCAAAGGAGAAGTAGTTCCAAACTGCTCTACGGACAGGTTCAAGGTATCCGTGAAAGAAAAGTTCAAAAGGATAAATGTCTGCCATTAGCATCGAAAGTTCGGCAAACATTTCAGCATGGAAATAGTACACTAAGGGTAGAGCTTGAATCTGAGTGTTAGCGTGAACTAACTCATGCATCAAGATATATGGCTTTCCCATAATAAAGTCAAATCTCCAGCCTAACGGAGAATAAAAGACTACCCTTTTAGCTCCTTCTAGACTTAAAGTAGCAGCTCCTAAAATCCCGAAAGGAAGTTCTCCAACTATGATAAGGTCTGGGAGAAAATCTTTCTTTTCAAACTTAGGAATCTGTAATATTTCTCTGACTTTAACCTGGTAGTTTTCAATTTGGATTTCTTTATCTAATTCTTCTAAAAGCTTCCTTTTTTCAAAGCCATAAATTTTAACTAGTTTGTCTAAAATTGAAGCTTCGATGTTTTCTGGTTCTAAGATCTTCCAGAGTTCATTTAAGGCAATTTTTATATCTTGAGTTAGCTTACGCTTTAATTTCTCTAACTCGTTTTGGGGAAATAGTTGAGGAAGTTGATTTGGAGGATTGTACTTTAAAACTTTTTCTCCCCTAAGTTCGAGCTCTATCCAATCTAAGAATAAAACTTTCACTTCTTTATCTTCTAAAACAAACCTAAAGCTAGGATGCAGGTTAGAAAACTTTCCAAACCTTCTGGCTGAAGGAATCAGATAGGAAGAGAATAGATTGTTGACCTCTATAATTCTCTCTAAAGTTTCTTTTGGAGCTCGAAGATCTAAGAAGAGATGAGGGAGGTTAGAAGGATTATAGAAAACCTGCGGAGACGAAGTAAACTGTACAGGTTCTGGAGGTACAGAAAGTCCTCCTATTGCTAAAATAAACAAGATAGTAATCGCGAACTTGAAACTTTGCTTTAACATCTCTATCTCCTCCTTTGTTAAGGTTCTAATAGGATTTTAGAAAATAAGACAAAAATATGTCAAGTTTAAAAATATCTCGATTTTAGTTTTTAGATTGAGGTACCTACAATAAGTCGATATAAGAGGTTAACTATAGTAAATAAGAAAGGTAAGCCGAAAAATATGACAAAAATTAGAATAAATAAGCCATAAGTCTGGAGATTGAGTTTAAGCCATTGATATTGAGGAGGTAATAGGGCAAATAATACGTGAGATCCGTCTAAAGGAGGGATAGGTAATAAGTTAAATACAGCTAAGATTAAATTGATTACAACTATAGTAGAAAATAGTATAGATATTTCAGGAGGAAAATTAAAAAATCTTAAAATTAATCCGAATATTAAAGCTAAAGAGATGTTAGTTAAAGGACCAGCTAAAGAGACAAATATTTCTCCTTTTTTTAAATCTCTAAAATAAAAAGGATTAACTGGTACAGGTTTTGCCCAGCCAAAGATAGGGCCTTGGCCCATAGTGAAAATTAACATCATTAAAGGCAAAATTACAGATCCGAAGGGATCTAAGTGTTTTAGGGGATTCAGAGTTAATCTTCCAGCTAATTTTGCGGTTGGATCTCCAAAATATAAAGCTACGCTTCCATGGGCTATTTCGTGAATTACAACTGAAAAAAGTAAAACTCCTAAGGAAAATATTGTGAGTAAGATTGGATCCATACAGATGTAGGTTACATTTTACAAGATTTGAAAAAGAGAGGCAACTTATGCTATATTTTATGATACTATCATGGCAAAAGTTTGTGCGATGTGCAATAAAAACAAAGTAAAAGTCCAAAAAAGAGTTAAGCTAAGAGGGCACTACAACCCTACTTCTATTAGATATCAAAAACCTAATCTTCAAAAAGTAATATTGAAAGGCAAAAAGGTGAAAGTTTGTACTAAATGTTTAAAGAAGTTAGTAAGGAGCGAAGTTTTAATTTAGTCTTTATTCTACAATCAATCTTCCTCGCATCCCAGAGTGGCCTATACCACAATATACCGAACAAAGAAAATCAAAAGTCCCTCTTTTATTAGCTACAAATTCAATAGTTTTAGTTTCTCCAGGAGGTAAGACTTCAGAGACCCCAAAAGCTGGGATGGAAATACCATGAGCTACATCTACACTTTTTATTTTCAATCTTACCCTATCTCCTAATTTGACTCTAATTTCCGGAGGATCAAATCTAAACTGGCTGGCTTCCATCTCTATTTCTACCAAAGATCCTTCAGGAAGAGATGGATTTGGGAGAGAGGTAGTTTTTTGTCTTCCCAAAAATAGAAATAGAGATACTCCTATTATGATTACCGCAACTAAAATTATAGGAACTTTTATCTGCATATTTTTAGATTATTTTAATTTCGTGGTTTGATTAAGATTCAGAATTAAAATTTAAACTCCGCATCCTCTACCTCCTCCTACTTGCTCTATAGCTCCTTGCTGAGAAAGCCAATTTCGGACTCTTGTCCAACCTGAAACGGTGGAATAATCTTTTCCTAATACAACTTTAGGGTCTACTTCCTCCCAGTCTTGGTTATATCTAAGTTTGAAGTACTTAGCTAAATCTACATACTGCTGAGGAAACCAGAATGCATTGAAGTATTTAAGAGCTTCAAAGATCTCTTCGGCAGTTGCGCCTTGAGAAGCCATAATTTCTCCTAAAGCTAAAGCTGCCATCCCATGGTTACAATCTGCAAAGGCGGTAGAGTTGTTACAGCAAGGACGGTAAGAGTTGTAAGCGAACTCTTCTAATTCTTTCTGTTGTTCCGGAGTAAGTTTGATTATCTCTGTAGAAGAGTAAAGTTCAGTAGCAGGTTTAGTTCCCAAAGTCCATCCTCCAGTAGAAGCAAAGTAACCTATAGATTTCTTCCCGCCATACTTCATTAAAGGCCCTTTTTCTAAAATTGGGTTTTTATTAGTTAACCCTAAAGCCCAGAAGAGGTTGAGGAGGAAATAAGCATTTTCTCTGGTAATCTTAATCTTTTGATTTGATCCCTTAGTGAGAATTTCTATTTGTTCCGGAGTTAGAGGAGCGCCGGCTCTCTCGTAGATAGCTTTAAACTTTTCAAAATCTATAGCTCCAGCTTTCAACAACTTAGGCCCAATATCTCCATAGGTTGCGTTTATAGTATATCCTTCCTCAGGTAGAACTTTAGAGGCTATTTCGGATAAGGTAGGAAGTGAAGAGGAGGACACAAAGTTAGGCAATGATGAAGTTTGGTTTTGGAAGTTTAACTTTAGGTTTAAACTTGAAGCTATTACCGGTAGATAAAAGATGAAAAGGAAAGCCAAAATTGGAATTCCAACATATTTCAAGGGGTTGTTTATCTTCTGGGGCAAAGTTAGGATTAAATACCCTTCCTTTATTTCCACCTTAAAGTTATCTTTTGCACTTAAGTTGTTCTTTTGGCAGCTTTGACAATTTTCTTGCTCTAAAGCTTCTATATTTTTTGCTAAGTTTCTAATGGAAAGAAAGAGAAGGGCTAAAGCTATTCCTTTAATTTCTAATCCCTGAAAAGGGAAGGCAGCAAGCCCTCCTGCTATTCCTAAGATAGACATAAGGTAAGCTCCACATACTGGGCATCCTGTAGAGATTGCTCCTAAGAAAGCACTGGTAAAGCTGAAACTGGTAGATCCTAATTCTTTCTTTTTAGCTTCTTTAATTTGGTAGATCAACAAGCTTAAGGAAATACCAAAGGTTACTCCAATCAAAATGTTTAATAGAAGGGAGAGAATATTGTAGAGAGGAGAATTTGACTGCCAAAAGATGCTAAAAGTGGTAGATTGCAAGAAGACGAGATAGTAGAGGAGTAGGAGATTAAAGCTGAAACTAACAGCTAAGGTTAAATATAGAGGATCTTTGAAGATTTTTTTAAGAATTTTCATCATCTTTATTTAGTTTCAAGTAATCTAAAAACCTTTAAAAATAAAATCTTAAGATCTTAGAGGTTTGAGCTTTCAAAATATCTGCGGTTCTAATATTCCTTGTCTTAAAGCCTTTTTTGCTGGATTATTTAATTTGGAAATTATCTCTGACGAATACTTAAGTAGTTGGAGATGAGACAGCAAAGCTAAAATTGAGACTAAAATTAGCAGATTAATCTCGGTAATTATCTTTGTTTGTCCGAAGCCATAAGAGTTAAAGTTTAATTTAGAAACTAAAAAGGGTAAATCGCAATGGAGGTACTCTAAGCTTAAAAAAGAAAAGAAAGGGTAAAAAGTATAACAGCTCAGAATAGGAAAAGTTATCAAAAGGAAGGTTAAAGCCCAAGCCATGTTTTTAAATCTTAAGTTGCAAACTTTCTGCAATCTCTTTTAAAAGTTGAGAAGGAGATTTAATCTCTGCAGAAAGCTTTGTTTTAAAGTCTTTAATCTGTTTCCCTTGAAAGTCTATCTCTTTAAGCTTTTCAGTCAAATATTCTCTGTCTACGGGAAAATCTACCCCTTTAATCTTTTCTAAAACTTCAACTGGCCAGGTATGGCAAAGTAAATGGGAGTAGTTAGAAAAGACATCAGCTAAAAAGTCTATATTTTCTTTCCCTTCTTCAATTGCTTGATAAGCTAACTTAGCTAAGCCTCCAGCTCGATGAGATCTGACTTCTTCTCCTTCTTCAGGTTCTTCACCTTTTAAAAATCTATCTATCATCTTTTGGATCTCTTCTTCTTTAGCAGAGAGAATTGCTCTTACGGTATTAGTGGAAAGCCCAAGATCTTGAGCAATCTCAGAGGTACTCTTTTGAAGGTCTCTTTGCCATACAATTACATAAGCAGCTTCCATTAAAGAAGGCAACCAAGTTAAGTTTCTATATTCAAAGAGCTTCCTTGGACCTCCTAAAATATCTAAAGCTTTAAGAAAAACTCTTAAGGCTTTTCTTTCTGCATTTTTAAAAGATTCTTCTTTAGGAGTAGAAATAACCTCGATCATAATGTTTATTAATTTTACTTTGTTTTAGCTAATTCTGACAAGGGGGGTCCAATTTTTACTAACCCAACTTTAGTTATCTCTAGAAGTCTTACTCTGGTATCGTGCCCTGCCATTCTACATCCATCTATCCTGAACAATCTTACCAAAGATCCTAATTCGGCTTTATATAAAGACATCTCATACCGGCTTGAAATTTCCTTTTTAACTAAAACTAAAGATCCATCAACTATGTGGCCTACTGCATATCCTCCTGCTGCTTCTGCAGTTAGCTCTTCGTGTCCTGATCTTTTTTGGGAGATAAATAAAGCAGTTTGGTGCCATTTTTTCATAAAGTTGTAGAGAGATCTAACTACTTGTCTTGCCATCATCTCTTTGGCTTCGTAAAGACCGGTGATAGAATCTATTACTACCGATTTAGTATCGTATTTTTCAATAGCATAAGCTAAAGTATCTAATAAAGCCGGAATACTTTCTCTTAAAGTAGAGTTTGAAGCAGCGTCTATCACTACAATTGAGTTTTCGATCTTAGAAAACTTTATTCCTAAAGCTTCAGCTCTCATTTTGAGTCCGGAATAAAGAAAAGATGCAGGTTGTTCTACGGTAACAAAGCAAACTGGATAACCTAAGCTAGCTTGGGTTACTGCAAACTGTTCTGCCATTAAGCTTTTTCCAGTATCTGGAACTCCTGTAATATTGAAGACTCCGTAAGCTGGATATCCTCCTAAAGGGATAGTTTTTACTTTACCTTTCTCAAGCTTAGTAATAAAGAAAAGATCGTCTAAACCTTCTACTCCGGACTTAATTCCAAAAAGCTTAGGAGCTTTGCCTTTAAGCTCTTCTAGAGTGCTAACTTGTTCTACAAAAACATTTCTTTCTCTTTCTTCGGGATCTTCTTGAAAGTTGGAAGGATTGGTTTTTGACATAAAAATGCGGTGGGAGTGGGACTCGAACCCACAATCCGCCTTGCGGCGGACCCGGCTCTCCAGGCCGGTGCCTTACCAATTCGGCGCATCCC
>WFWQ01000032.1 GCA_015491015.1 Patescibacteria group bacterium
CACTTATACAGTGCCCACAAGACTTTTTCGAAGGTTTTGATTTTCATTATTTGATATAACTTAAGGGGGATTAAATCCACATTTCAATTCTAACTTAAATTTATTTTAACAAAAGGGAACAAAATTTTCACGATCGTGAAAATTTGGCGCAGTTGAGTTTTATTATTTTGTCAAGGAGTAAGGCTTTTGCATGTTTTTCCTTTTGATTAACTTGGAAAAGGGGATTTTTAATATCTTCTTCAAAAGATTTCAAATTTTAACGTAAGATAATGCCGAAGTTTGAGGGGTTGATTTTAAAGGGAAGTTAGGTTAATTTTAAAGTATGAAAAAGGGAGGATACTTTTATAATTTGACTAAAGGGTTTTTGAGTTTTGAAGAAGTAATAAAGGAGATAATTTCCTGGATGGGAGAAAAGCCTAATTTTAAATATGAGGTAGTGGTGGGTTGCGATTCTTCTTCTCTTCAAGAGCCTTCTTTTCCCATTGTAGTGGTGGTGTGGAGGAAAGGGCAAGGAGGAAGATTTTTTGTTAAGAAAGTAAAATATATAAGGAAGTTTTCTAACTGGAAAGAGAGAATCTTGCAAGAGGTTTATCTTTCTTGTGATTTAGCTATAAGTCTAAAAAGCAGGTTAAAAGAAGAAATAGAAAAACTCAAATTAGCTTTAGATTTTGAGTTCAAATACATCCACGCTGATGTGGGAGAATATGGAGCTACTAAAGATATGGTAAAAGAGGTAATTAACCTCATTAAAGGTTCAGGCTTTGAACCTAAAATTAAGCCTGAAGCCTTTGTGGCTTCAGCGGTTGCAGATAGATACACTTAAATTTTAGAGTTGTTAGTGGTTAGTTTTTAGTGGTTAGAAAACAATGAAGTCTCAAGAGCTAAGGGAAAAATTTTTAAAATATTTTGAAAGCAAGGGGCACAAAGTAGTGCCTTCAAGTTCTTTAATTCCTTCAGATCCTTCAGTTCTTTTTACTACAGCTGGAATGCAACAGTTCAAAGAGTACTTTGTAGGTAAGCCTTCTCCTTATGGGAAAAGAGTAGCTTCAGTTCAAAAGTGTGTGAGAACTACAGATATTGAAGAAGTTGGAGATGAAACTCACCTTACCTTTTTTGAAATGTTGGGAAACTTTAGCTTTGGAGATTACTTTAAAAAAGAAGCTATCTCTTTTGCTTTTGAGTTTCTAACTCAAGAGTTGAATTTGCCTTTAGAAAGGCTTTATTTCACTGTGTTTAAAGGTGAAGGAAACATACCTCCAGATGAAGAATCAGAAAAGATTTGGCAGGCTTTAGGTATCCCTAAAGAAAAGATTTTCAAATTTGGGATGGAAGATAATTTCTGGGGTCCTACTGGGAAGGAAGGCCCTTGTGGACCTACTACCGAAATTCATTATCAGGTTAAAGATCAACCTTGTTCTAAAGGGAATTTGTGCATTCCTAACTGTGAATGTGGAAGATTTGTAGAGATTTGGAACTTAGTTTTTAACGAATACTTCAAAGATCAAAAAGGTAACTTTACTTTACTTTCTCAACAAGGAGTAGATACTGGGGCAGGTTTTGAAAGGATGCTTTTTATCTTGCAAAAGGAGGAGAATGTTTTTGATACCGATGTCTTTAAGCCTTTGCTGGAAATTTTACAATCTAAGCTTAAGGTTTCTAAATATTCTAACGAAGTTTTAAGGAGTTTAAGAATCATAGCAGATCACCTGAAGTCTTCTGCTTTTATAATTGCAGATGGAGTTTTACCTTCAAACTTAGAAAGAGGTTATGTTTTGAGGAGATTGATTAGAAGAGTTCTTTTACATTTTAAACTTTTGGATTTAGATTTTGATCTTATTCCTGCTTTAGTGGAAAGGATTGGCAAAATTTACGCTTCAAGTTATCCTGAAGTAAAGGAATGCCAAGAAAAGATTATCCAAGTTATTTCTTCAGAAAAAGAAAAGTTTAGTCAGGCTTTAAAGCGAGCTTTAACTCTTTTAGAGAAAATATCAAAAAAGCAAGATTTCATTTCTGGGAAAGAAGCTTTTGATCTCTACCAAACTTATGGTCTCCCTCCTGAGATCTTAAAAGAAATAGGAGAAAGATTTAATCTTAAAGTAGATCTTAAAGGCTTTGAGGAAGCTAAAAAGGAACACCAGTTAATTTCTAAAAAAGGAGCTGAACAAAAATTTGGGGGAATAGGGAAAGATCCTACTTATGAAGCTACCAAGCTTCACACCGCCACTCATCTTTTACACCAAGCTTTAAGAGAAGTTTTAGGTACTCATATTAGACAGATGGGATCAGACATTACTCCAGAAAGATTAAGGTTTGATTTTACTCATCCTAAAAAGTTGACTTCTCAAGAACTCAAAAAAGTAGAAGATTTAGTCAACCAAAAGATTAAAGAAGACTTGAAAGTGATAAAAGAAGAGATGAGCTTGAAAGAGGCTTTAGAATCTGGAGCTTTAGCTTTCTTTAAAGAAAAGTATCCAGAAAGGGTAACCGTTTACTCTATTGGAGATTTTTCTAAAAACCCTCCTGAAATCTTTTCTAAAGAAATCTGCGGAGGACCACATGTGAAAAGAACTTCAGAGTTAGGCTACTTTAAGATTGTGAAAGAAGAAAGTGTTTCTGCAGGAGTAAGAAGAATTAGAGCTATCTTGATTTCTGAGGTATAATTAAAAAAGGATAAAACTTTTCTTTATGGCTTCAAAACAATATTTAGATTTAACCTTAGAAAAAGAAGAAGAGATTCCCAAAGTAGAAATACCCTCTTCCAAAAGAGTTTCTAACTTTTCTTTTAAAAAAGTTTTTTACTTTTTAGCTGGCCTTTTGATTTTGTTCTTTTTTTATCTCCATTTCTTTAGCTTTAGAGCAGAGTTGCTTTTGAAAGTTAAATCTTTTCCAGTTTCAGCTAAAGAAGAAATTACTTTAACTAAAGATGGAGTTTTAGAATTAGCTAATTTTGTTTTACCTTTTAAAACCTTGGAAAAAGAGATAGAGATTTCTCAAGATTTCCCTTCCAGCTTAGTAGACAAAGCTACCAAAGCAGAAGGAATGGTTACAGTTTACAACTATTATTCAGTTACCCCTTTAGTTTTAGTTGCTCAAACTCGATTTCTTTCTGCTGAAGGCAAACTTTTTAGATCTCCAGAGAAAATTGTTATTCCAGGAAAAAGGAAAGTAGGAGATAAGTGGGTTCCAGGGACAGTAAAAGTTAGGTTAGTGGCAGCTGAACCAGGAGAAGAATATAACATAGGTCCTACTACTTTTTCTATTCCTGGTTTAGCTTCTTCTCCAGCTTATACTTTGGTTTATGCTAAGAGTGAAGAGCCTATGCGAGGAGGATTTTCAGGTAAAGGAAGGATGGTTTTGCAAGAAGATTTAGATAGGGCTCAAAAGGTTCTTAGAGAAAAAGTTGAAAAGGAAGCTTTGGTTTTTTTAGAAAAGTCTTTTCCTCAGTTTCTAATTATTACTAACTCTTTAACTGTGGAAGTTGTAGATTCTAAAAGCTCAGCTAGAGCGGGAGAGCTAAAAGAAAAGTTTACTTTCACTTTAAAAGCTAAAGTTAAAGCCTTAGGAATTAAAACAGAAGACCTTCAAAAGTTAGCTTTGTATCTGCTTTCTCTTTCTGTGCCTGAGGGTAAGGAAGTTAGAAAGGAGGATCTTCAAACTCAATTAACTTTAGAAAAGGATTTGCAAGGTAACAAAAACTCTTTTAAAGCTTCTTTAATTGCAAGTTCTACTTTTTCAGAGCCTATAAAAGAAAGAGAATTAATTTTATCTCTTTTAGGCAAAAGCATAGCTGAAGCTAAGATTTTGCTTTCTGAAAAGTTTGAAAAGGTTAAAATAAAGGTTTTTCCGTTTTGGCGCTATAGTTTGCCTTCTGATCCTAAAAAGATAAGAGTTAATTTAGTTCTTGACTGAGGTTTAAATTTTATCTAATATAGTAAAGATGTCATCTGAAAAGAAAGCTAAAGGAAAGAAAGTTGAAGGTATAGTAATAGAAAGTTTACCTAATGCAACTTTTAAAGTTAGATTAGAAGAGGAAGATAGAGAAATTTTAGCCCATCTTGCAGGCAAACTTAGAATTTATAAGATTAAGATTCTTCCTGGAGATAAAGTTTTAGTTGAGCTTTCTCCTTATGATGAAAGTCGAGGGAGAATTGTCTATAGGCTTTAAAAATAATTTTTGAAAGTTTAATGAAAGTTCAACCTTCAGTTAAAAAGAGATGCAGAGACTGCAAGATTGTAAGGAGGAAAGGTAGAGTTTATGTGATTTGCAAAAAGAATCCGAGGCATAAGCAAAGGCAAGGTTAAAATTTTATTTTTACTATTATGGTTAGAATTGCAGGTGTAGACATTCCTGACAACAAAAAAATTTGGGTAGCTTTAACCTATATTTATGGAATTGGGAGGACATCGAGTTTTAAGATTTTAAGAAAAGCTAAGGTTAATCCTGAACTTAAGACTTCGCAGCTTTCTTCTGAAGATTTTAACAAGATCCAAAGTATAATAGAAAAAGAATATGAAATTGAAGGTAAGCTTAGAAAAAAACAAAAAGATGATATCCAAAGGTTAAAAGATATTCATTGTTGGAGAGGAATAAGGCATATTAAAGGGTTGCCAGTAAGAGGGCAAAATACCCGGATTAACTCTCGAACAGTTAGAGGTAATGTGAGAAGAACAGTTACTTCTGGGAGGAAGCCACCTCCATCTCCAAAGTAATTTTGTTTATTTTTTAAAAATAAAATTTGGATGTATTTATATTTAAATTTCTAAATCTATGGGAAAGACAAGAGTAGCGGTAAAAACTGGATTAGAACTTCTTAAAGAATCGGAAAAGATTTCTGAAGCTTTAAAGAGAGCAGGCAGAATCAAAACCAAAAAGAAGATTAAGGAGGCAAGGATTTATATTACTTCCACCTACAACAATACCATAATGACTTTAACTGATCTTCAAGGAAATACTTTAGCCTGGGCTTCAGCTGGTTCTTTAGGATTTAAAGGCACAAAGAAAGGCACTCCTTATGCTGCTTCTAAAGTAGCTGAGTTTATTGCAGAGTTTTCTAAACACGCTAACATTGAAAAGTTTGAAGTTTATGTCAAAGGAGTAGGGCCAGGAAGAGATTCAGCTTTAAGAGTTTTAGCTGCTAAAGGTTTAGATATTTACTTAATTAAAGATGTAACTCCTATTCCTCACAACGGTCCAACTCCTCCTAAGGAAAGAAGAGTATAATCTATGGTGCAAACTTTAACTCAACAAAAGATATTTGGCCAAAAATATAGAAAGAGACCAAGAAGGCCTCTTTCAGAGTATGGAAAGATGTTAAGAGAAAAGCAAGCTTTAAAAGAACTTTATGGATTGAGAGAAAAGCAGTTTAAGAGGTATGTGAAAGAAGCTTTAGCTAAGAGGGGAAAAGTAGATGTGGCTGAATATTTAATTCAAAGGTTAGAAAAAAGGTTAGACAATGTGGTTTATAGATTAGGCTTTGCTAAAACCAGAAAACAAGCTAGACAATTTGTTTCTCACGGCCACTTTTTGGTTTCCGGAAGAAAAGTTAGAATTCCTTCTTTTCAAGTAAGCAAAGGAGATACAATTGAAATTCGTCCTGGATCTAAAGATAAAGGTCCTTTTAAAGACTTAAGAGAAGTTTTAAAAGAACATCATCCACCTTCTTGGCTAAAATTAGATTTAGAAAACTTAAAAGGGGAAGTTATTGGCGAACCTTCATTAGCAGAAGCTAATATACCTTTGCAACTTTCTTTAGTGTTTGAATTTTATGCTAGATAAAACTAATCAAAATTTTATGATCAATTATCCTCAAAAGATCAAAGTTGAACCTTTAACTGAGACATCAAGCAGGTTTATTATTGAGCCTTTGTATCCTGGTTATGGAATAACTATCGGCAACTCATTGAGAAGAATTCTTTATTCCTCTTTAGAAGGTGCAGCTATCACTAAGGTTAGAATCAAAGGAGTACAGCATGAGTTTTCTCTGCTGGAAAATATAAGAGAGGATGTTATAGCTATTTTGCTAAATTTAAAACAAGTAAGATTTAAAATGTTTACTTCAGAGTCTCAGGAAGGAATATTAAAAGTTAGAGGAGAAAAGGAAGTAAAAGCAGGAGATTTTGAATTTCCAGGGCAACAGGTGGAAGTAGTAAATAAAGATTTTACTATAGCAGAGATTACCGATCCTAAAGGGAGTTTAGAAATGGAAGTGATAGTAGAAAAAGGTTTAGGATTTAAATCTGCCGATCAAATTCGAGAGGAAGAAGGAAAAGATATGCCAGCTGGATTTTTGCCTGTAGATGCTATATTTTCTCCAGTGAGAAGAGTAAAGTACGAGGTAGAAAATGTAAGATTTGGAAGGAGAACAGATTACGATAAGTTGATTTTAGAAGTGACTACCGATGGTACTTTAACTCCAGAAAAAGCTTTTACTCAAGCTATAGAGATTTTAGAAAAGCAGTTAAACTTTATTAGATCTAAGATTAAAGGAGAAGAAGCTTTAGAGGATGAAGATGTAACTAGAGAATCTTCCGAGGAAGAGAGGGAAGAAGTTAAAGATGTTAAAGCTTTGAGTATTGAAGAGCTAAAATTACCTCAAAGGGTAGCAAATGTTCTGCTTGAAAATAAAGTTAAAACTATAGGAGGGCTTTTAAGAAAAAGCAAAGAGTCTTTACTCAATATGGAAGGTTTAGGCGAGAAAGGATTAAAGGAAATTGAAAAAGCTTTAAAGAATTTAGGATTAAGCTTAAA
>WFWQ01000033.1 GCA_015491015.1 Patescibacteria group bacterium
ACTAAAAGCTTGGCTTAAAAAAGAAAGTTATACTTTAAAACCTATTAAAGAAATAATTAATTCTAACTCAGTTTTAACTGAAGCTCAGTTTAAACTTTCAAGATATCTTAGCAAAGAGTACCTAGCTCCTTTAGGGTTGACTCTAAAGCTTTTTTTGCCTCGAAAGTTAGAAAAAGTTAGATTAAAAAACTTAAATCTCAAATCAAAAAAAGGTAAAAGAGAAACTTTTTACTATCAGGATTTAATCCCAGAAGAATTTTATTTAAAAGAAGTTTTAAAGGTACTTTCTTCAGAGCAGAAAGTTTTAATTGTGGTCCCAGACAAAGTTAGACTCAAAAAAGTTGAAAGCTTTTTGAAAGATAAAATTCCTAAAGAAAAACTTTTAATCTTTACTAAAGATCTCAGCTCTAAAAAAGAATTAGAAATCTTTCAAAAAGTAAATTTAGCTTCCAAGGGATATGTATTAGTAGCTACTAAATCTTCTCTCTTTTTACCTTTTAGCTCTTTAGATCTAATCATTTTAGACCACGAGGATTCGTTTAGTTATCAAAGTTGGGGAAGAACTCCAAAGTATAATACTCTGGAAGTAATTAACTTTGTTTCTCAACTCTACCAAGCTACCTTAATCTTAAGTTCTAAAGTCCCAAGCTTAAAGACTTTCAAGGAAATAAAAGAAGGAAAAGTTAAAATGGCAAAAAGCTTAAACTTTAAAAAGATAAAGATGGGCCCTTTTAAGATTGTCTCTTTAAAAGAAGATTTAGAGTTCAAAAAAGGAAAGCTTCTTTCCCAAATAGCAAAGATAGAAATCCTGAAAAAAAGAACCAAAGAATTTAAGATTCTCATTTTAACTCCAAGGAAAGGAGAAAGTTTAGCTTTAGTTTGTAAAGATTGCGGATTTCATTTTAAATGTCCTAATTGCTCCGTGGCTTTAAGAAAGACAGAAGGTAAAAAAAGCTTAGTCTGTAACTGGTGCAGATTTGAACTTGACCCCCCAGACACTTGCTTAAACTGCAAAGGCATTAATTTTAAAGAGCTAGGAGAAACAAGCCAAAGGCTAAAAAAAGAATTAGAAAAATTTGTTTCAGACAAAATTCTAGTCCTAGATGCAAACCAAAAGCTTAAACTTCAAGAAAAGTTAATAAAAGATTTTAAAGAATCTAAAGCCTTTAAGCTCTTAATTGCTACATCCGCTATTTTGAAATTTGAAAAAGATTTGATTTCAAAGAAAGATCAAATTTTAACTATTGTTTCTTTGGCAGACTCTTTTTGGTTTATTCCCGAAATGAAAACTAAAGAAGAGTTTATTAGAATGATATTTAGCTTAAGGACTTTTTCTAAAGAAGTAATAATTCAAACTTTAGAAATTCCAAAAGAATTAGAGACAAATTTAAAAAATCCTTTAACCTTTCTCTATCAAAGCCTAGAAGAAACTTTAAGGCTAAATCATCCTCCTTTTTCCCAGATAGTAAAAATATGGAGAGAGAAAGCTAATTATCAAGATTTACTCCAAGAAGCTTTGAAATTAAAAACAGCTTTAGAAAACTCTCCTAATTTAAAAGCTAAGATTGAAGTCTTAGGACCTTCTTTTGGATATCCTTTAAAAGTTAAAAATAAGTATCAGGTAAGTATTTTTGTTCAATTGAAAGATCGAGAACTTAAATTTGACTTAATTAAGCTTATCCCTTACAACTGGAATATAGAGGTTAATCCTGAAAGTTTAATATTTAGGTAAGCTATGGCTAAATTAAAATATCAACAACTTCAAAAAGGAGACTACATCGTTCTAGATAATTATCCTTATCAAATTTTAGATTTAAAGCTAATGTTTAAAGGCAGAGGGCATTCAGTTTTGCAAGCTAAGATAAAAAATTTAGAAACCTCAGCTATCGTAGAAAAAACTTTCCACCCTTCAGATGAGTTTGAAGAAGCAGAAATAGAAAAGATAGATTTAACTTTTTTGTTTGCTAAAAAAGATAAAGCTATATTTTTAGATCCCACTAAAAGAAGGGTAGAAATTCCTTTGGAAAAATTAGAAGATAGGTTGGGATTTTTAAAGAAAGGCACAGAAGTTAAAGCTTTAAAGTTTAAAGAAAAAATAATAAATATTGAGTTGCCAATTAAGGTAGTTTTAAAAGTAGTTTCAGCTCCTCCAGGAGTAAAAGGAGATTCTGCTCAATCTGCAACTAAAGCTGTAACCTTAGAAACTGGATTAGAAATTCAAGTCCCTTTATTTGTAAAAGAAGGAGATTTAATCGAAGTAAATACCGAAACCAAAGAGTATATAAGAAGAGTATAATTAAAAAAACAGGTAGGCAGACAAACCTGCCTACCTTTTTTCTTTGGTTTAGTTATATTCCTCCTTTCACTAAATAAAACTGCAAAATCCACACTACTACTCCCACGAGATAGCTAATTAAAGCTGGCAGGAAAGCTATTTTGATATAAGTAAAGAAGTCTAAAGTTTTCTCTATAATCCCTTTATCTTTTAACTCTTCGGTCCTTCCCATAGCAACAACTCCTGCAGCAGATCCTATCACTAACAGACTCCCTCCAGTTCCCACTGTGATAGCAAATAAAATCCAAATGTCGGTCAAATCAGTCTGAAGCATATCTATCACTACCGCAGTCAAGGGAACGTTATCTATTACAGCTGACAAAACTCCAAGTATTCCTGAAGCTGTAACCATCCTCCAAAAACTTGGATCTTCTCCAAAGATGATTTGAGAAATATACTCTAATACTCCCAAAGCTTCTAATCCTCCCACTGCAAACAAAATTCCCACAAAGAACCACAAAGAGGGAGAATCTACAGCTTTAATTAACTTTCTAATCTCTCTTTCTAAGTGAGTTTCTCTTTCATCTTCTTTTGTCATCTTAAAGTAATCTACTAACAACCAAACTAAACCAAAACCTAAAATTAAACCAAAAGCAGGACTTAACCCTAATTGAGAAAAAACAAAAGGCAAAGAGAAAGACGCTAAACCTAAACTAATCACTGCCTTTTCTGAGGGCTTCAAAGAAGTAATTACTTCGTTTTTAACATCAAAGCTGCTCTCTTTCACCTTAGGGTAAAGCATAGCTACCGCCGTTAAAGCTATAGCTAAAGAAGGCAGGATACCTTCGGTTACTATCTGAGCTGCAGAAAACTTATCTGCTAACCAAAGCATTATGGTAGTCACATCTCCTATGGGACTCCAAGCTCCTCCCGCGTTAGCTACAACTACTATCGAAGCTATCACTACTAAAAGATTCTCTTTAGAAAAGAACCTTGCAGCTAAAGCTGACATTACCAAGGTAGTAGTCAAGTTATCTATCACTGCAGAAAGAAAGAAAGAAAGAAAGCATACAGCTAAATACTGCTTCCTCTCTGTGAACTTTAGTTGAAGCAGTTTTCCTCTAATTATGTCAAACAACTGATATCTATCTAAGGCTTCAACTATCCCCATTGCTGCCCATAAGAAGAAAACTATCTCTCCCACATCCCACATAGTTTCAACTAATTTCTCGTGTAATATCTCCTCTGGCAACGCAAAGGATGCTACTACCCAAACTAAAGCTGCAGCTGCCATCGCGATCGGAGCTTTGTGGGTTCCTAAAAATCTTTCTAAAGTAATCAATCCGTAAGCTACAAGAAAAATTATCCCTGCCAGCTGGGCCTGAAAACTCAGCTCCATTGTGTATCACCTCGCTCAGTTTGAATTTTTGACCTTTGTTTAAGGGATAACTTTAAATTTACAACTTTAAAAATTAAAAATCAAGAGTAGAGTTAGAGGATACTTTTAGTTTCTTTGACTATAGCTTTAAGTAAAGCTTGAAAATCTAAACTCCCAGCTTCAACTTGATCTAAACTTTGCTCTAATTTTCTGGTCATTTCTTCTGAAGTTATTTCTTGGTATTGAGAGTTCAAAAACTTAAAGACTAGTATACCCAGCTTAGTTGGAAAAAGAAAACCCTCTCTTTCTACAATGTATTTTCTTTCTAAAAGCTTTTTAATTATAAAAGCGTAAGTTGAAGGTCTACCAATGCCTTTAGCTTTCATCTCTTTAACTAACTCTCCTTGAGTGAAAGGCTTAATTTCGTAAATTTTCCTAACCCAAAATTGATCTACAATCTCAGAGCTTTCTTTTTTAATCTCAGAAAAAGTTTTTAAGGGAAAAATTTTAACAAACCCTTCTTGAAGAACCTCTACTGGAAACTCAAAAGCCAAAGACAACTCTACCTTTGAGTTTAAAATCAATTTACCTTGGTAATTGAAAAACTTAACTTTAGAAGCCAACATTTGGGAAGCTATAAATTTTCTAAAAATTAAGCTGTAAAGTTTAAAATGCTCTAAATTTAAGCTAAAATCTCGCTTTTCTATCAAAAAAGATCTTAACTCTAAAGAGTCCAAAGGCTTGGCAGGCCTTATACATTCGTGAGCTCCTTTAAATTGAGAATAAGTTTTAGGTGCAAAAAAGCTTTCTCCAAACTTATCTTTAATATACTCTTTAGCAACTTGGATTCCTGCCTCTGAGACTCTTTTAGAATCGGTTCGGTGGTAAGTGATAAAACCTTTTTCAAAAAGCTGTTGAGCTAAATTCATCGTCTTTTCTGGAGAAAATCTTAATCTCTGATAGCTTTCGGTTAAAAGATCTTCAGTAGAAAAAGGTAAAGGAGGAGATAGCTCTTTAACTTCTTCTTTAACTTTCTCTATTTTAAGCGATACTTCTTTTAATTCTTTAACTTTAAATCCTGAAGGAAGCTTGGCTTTAATTAAAAATCCATTGTGAAGCTTTAAATAAATATAAAAAGCTGAAGAGTTTTTAAACTCTTGATACCTTCTAATTACCCACCCTAAAACTGGGGTTTGAACTCTGCCTGCAGATAAATTCTTTCTCCCGAAAGCTTCTTGAACCTTATGGCTCAAAGCAAAGCCTAAAAGTCTATCTTCTACTCTTCTAACTATTTGAGAATTAACCTTTAGTTCATCCACTTCCTTTTGAGTTTTTAAAGCCTTTAAGATTGCTTTCAATGTTATCTCATGAAGCTCTAATCTTTTTACCTTTTCTACTTGAGGTTTTAAAAACACCATCGCATCAAAAGCTATTTTTTCCCCCTCTCGATCTGGATCTGTAGCCAGCAAAACTAAATCCACTTCTTGAGCAATTTCCTTAATAAAATTTAATCTCTCTAAAGCAGATTCTAAATTCTGGCTTTTACAAAAAGGACAGCTCAAACCTTGAAAAGTAAACTGTTCTCCGCAATCTTTACATTTTTTTATAGTGCGGTAAATAGGAAAAATCTCGCTTCCAACTTTTACTCCAAACAAACCTTTATCTTCCACCAAATCGGTAAGGTGGCCTTTGGTAGAGGTGACATTTAAAAGGTAATCTTTGCTAACTACTTCGTAAACCTTAAATCCATTTACCTTTCTTACCGAAGGGTGTCCAAAAAAGTTAGCTATAGTTTCGGCTTTATGCGGAGACTCTACAATCAAAAGCGTAGACTTCATTGGATCTTTAATTGAGAAAGCTTCATTTTGTAATTGAGCTATCTTTTTT
>WFWQ01000034.1 GCA_015491015.1 Patescibacteria group bacterium
AAGATTTGATTAAACTTTTGAGAGAAATTTTAAACCATAAGGATATTTTCACTATACTTTCTACTGAAGAAACGAAGATAGTTTCTCAAAAAGAGCTTTTAGTTTTTAACTTAAGAAACACTAATAGACTTTTAGGAAATAATGGAGTTTTAGCTGGTAAGACTGGCTCTACTCCTTTAGCTAAAGAGTGTTTAGCTTTAATAGTTAAAGGTCCTTATGAAGGTTCTTACTTTTTGATTGTAATCTTAGCTTCAGATCAAAGATATAAAGATGCTAAAATCATCTTAGATTGGCTGCAAACTAACTTTAATTTCAATTAATGTCTCCTTTTACTTTTAATGTCATTAAAGTCTTAGTGATTTCCGGGATGGCCTTCTTTTTAGCTCTGATTTTAGCTCCAATTTTAATCAGGTTTTTAAACTCGGTTAAATTTTGGAAGAAAAGAGCTAGAGAAAAAGCTTTAACTGGAGAAAGAGCTAAAGTATTTTTAACTTTCCACTCTAATCGGGAAGTTTCGGTTCCAAGAGGGGGAGGAATTTTAATTTGGTTTACAGTTTTGTTTTTAGTTTTTGGGATATACTTTTTAGCTGAAGTTTTAAATATTCAAGCTTTAAAAGGTTTTAACTTTTTATCTCGAGGACAAACTTGGTTGATAGTCTTTACTTTGTTTTCTGCCTCTTTAATTGGACTTTTAGACGATATTTTAACTGTTTATGGAAAAGGGAAGTATTTGGGAGGAGGAATGAGTTTGTTTAGAAGATTTTTGTTAGTGCTTCTAATTGGAGCTGTAGGCGGATGGTGGTTCTATGTCAAATTAGGATGGAGCTCTATCTATATTCCTTTTTGGGGAGACTTAGAAGTAGGAATAATTTATCCCTTTTTGTTTATCTTGGTGATGCTTGCTTCTTGGGCAGGAGGAGTAGTTGATGGTTTAGATGGTCTAGCTGGAGGAGTCTTAGCTTCAATAATTGGAGCTCTTTCAGTGATAGCTTTTTCTCAAGGTAAAGTTGATTTAGCTACTTTTGGAGGGGCTATAGTTGGAAGCTTATTTGCCTTTTTGTGGTATAACATTCCTCCCGCTAAATTTTATATGGGAGAAACTGGAATTTTAGCTTTGACTTCAGTTATGGCGGTTATGACTTTTATTACCGACTCTTTATTAGTTTTACCTTTGATTGCAGGGATTTTGGTTTTAGAAGTAGGGTCAGTTTTGATTCAGCTTTTTTCCAAAAAGTTTCTAAAAAAGAAAGTTTTTCTTTCAGCTCCCATTCACCATCACCTTGAAGCTAAAGGATGGAAAAGCTATCAAATTACAATGAGATTTTGGATTTTAAGTGTAATCTTTGCGGTGTTAGGGGTAGCTATTAGGATGGCAGGGTGAACTTTTATCAATTTTTAGCTATAATTTAAGTGAGGATTAAGAAAGCTCATGAATAAAGTTACCGCAATTTTATCCGCTTTAATTTTTATAATGACAGCTTCTCTTTTGGCTTTAGCTTTTGCGGTAAGCTTGAAGATGGTTCAAACACCTTCTTATCAAGCACCTTTAGAGAAGAAAGAGTCAAAGATTATAGGAGAAGTGATTAGTTTTTCCAAAAAAGATTTGATCTTGGTTTTAAAAACTCCCTCAGGAGAAACTAAAGTTTTAAAACTACCTCCCACCTTAAAAGTTTTAGATCTAGATAAAGAAATCAAACCTTTATCTTATTTAGAAGAAGGTTTTAGAATTGAGGTTGAAGGAGTAAAGTCAGATTCAAGTTTTACTCCAGCTTTAATTAAAGTAATAAGAGTTCCTGAAATTTATTTAGACTTTCCTACTCAAGGCGCAGAAATTTCAGAAATTTTAGAATTAAGAGGAAGAGCTCTTAAAGAGACAAGAGAAGTAAAGCTTTTAATTCTAAAAGGGGAAGATTTAATTTTGAAACGTAATCTGCAACTCAAAAATATTGGCGAAATTCCAGGAACTAAGTATTATCTCTTTTCTAATAACATCTTCTTGCCTTTTTATAAACTCCCCCAAAGAACTCCAATTACTTTAAAACTCAAGAGTGACAAAGATGAACTTTCAGTTTATCTGAGCTATAAAGTTCAAGGGCTTTTGTCGTGGTATAATAATCCCACTCTAAGGATTTCTTTTGTATATCCTTCTTTATGGCAAGAAAATTTAGAGTATGGCAAAATTGGCAATCTCCCCATTAGATATGAAGGATTAGATGGTTTCTTTGAGCTTTCTTTATCTGGAGAATCTAATATCGGTATCCAAAAAGTTATAGAAGCCATAACTTCCAGCAATCCTGCTTACCAAGAAGCAAAAGTAAAAGACTTTTGGCCTAAAGGAAGGAGAGGGAAGTTGATTTTAGGGAAACAAAAAGGGGCTTTGGTTTTGGAATACTCGGTTCCTTTAGAGATTAAAGGAAAGTTTTATCGCTTTTTAATTTTAGAAAGCACTCCAGAGTATATTGAGAATTTAGCTTCAACTTTAACTTTTGCTCAAGCACCTTTAGTTAAAGTAGATCTTTATTTTGGAAATCATATCTTAGATCCTACTCAAACGTGCAGCAAGGTTTTTAAGGTAGAAAGAGAAATTTACAAGTTTCCAACCTTGATCAAAGATACTCTCTCTTTACTTTTAGATGGTCCAACCTCTCAAGAAAAAAATCAAGGTTACTTTAGTAATATTCCCTCTAACTCTAAACTTTTAGATTTTGAAATTAGAGAGGGCAAGGCTATAATAGAAATACAGCTAGGTTCTCCTTTTACTAATAACTGCGAAAAGGTTGGAGCTGAAGAACAAATTACTTCTACTTTAATGCAGTTTCCTGAAGTAGAGGAAGTTAAAATAGAGTTTATTTCTCAATGATTCATTTTGAAAAGAAGACTAAAAATTTAGAACTTACTCCAGAGTTAGAAAGCTATTTGGATAAGAAAATTAGGAGCTTTAGTAATATTCTAAAAGTTTTTAAGGAACCCTTGGATGGATGGGTGGAGATAGAGAAGATAGATTCTAAAGAAATGTATCGAGCAGAATTTCAGCTAATATGGCAAAAGTATTCAATAAGAGGAGAGGCCAAAGGAGAAACTCCTTTTTCCGCTATAGATGAAGCAAGAGATAAGTTTGAGAGGGAGCTTGAAAAGTTAAAAACAAAGGTCGAAAATATCGACAAAGAAAATTTGAGAAAATTAAAAGAAAGTTATGATTAAAACTATTTCCTTTTTAGGTGGGTTAGTAGGTTTATTTTTAGCAGGTTATTTGATCTCTTTGGCTCAAACTTCGCCTCCTATGCCTCCCATTCCTACCTCGGGGCCTTCTTTTATTTATCCTGAAGAGAAAGAAAGAAAAGAGTTAGAGATGAAGGAAAGAAGAGAGGAAATGCCTAGAGTTTTAAGAAGAATGGAGATTAGAAACACAGAAGAGGAGCAAAAGATAGATCTACAAAAGATGGAGAAAATTAGAGAAGAGAAAAGGAAATTGAAAAGTGAGATTTTTGAAAATCTCAGGAGAAAAGTTAGAGAGTGCTTATTGCCTCGACCTGAGGTTCCTGAAAGTAGAAAAGATTTTTGCAAGTTTGTATGTTTAGAAGGAAGTTGGAGGCTAATTTGCGAGTTTCCTTCTCTAAAGTCAGTGGGAGTAGTTAAACCTTCTTCCAGTATTTTAGCTTTAATTGGAGAGGTTAAGTTTGAGGATATTGAAGGCGGTTGTTTTTATCTTGAAAATGAAAGAGGACAAAAGTTTGAGCTTCAAGGAGTGTCTAAAGAAAGGTTAAAAGAGTTAGTTGATAAGAAAGTTATTGTTAAAGGAAAAGTGATGAAAGATAAAGCTTCTTTATGTCAAATAGGGCCTATAATTGAAGTAAGAAGGATTTCTCTTTTGCTTAAAGAAGAGCTGGCTAAAAGAGAGAAACCCTCAACCGAAGAAAGAGAAGATTTAATGGAAAAGAAAGAGGTTATTAAAAAAATTCGCCCCTTACTTATTAAGAGATATCTCCAAGCTAAGGAAGAAAGAGAAAAGAAGCTTAAAGCTTTCAAAGCTAAGCTGAGAGAAAAGGTGAAACAAATGCCCGAAGAAAAGAAAATGGAAATTTTGGAAAGATTTGTAGATAGGCTCAACAATCTCAATCTTAAACTTACTGATACCTATCTTAGGTATGTTAACTCTTTAGACAAGATTTCAGAAAAACTTATCCAAAGGGCTGAAAAAGTTGAAGAAGCAAAAGGGATAGATCTTTCTGAGTTTAAATCTACAGTTCAAGATTTCAGGGCTGATTTACTTCAAGCTAGAGAAGATATATTAGCTCAACAAGAAAGAGTCTATCAATTAGAAGAAGGATTTGAAAACTTAGGAGAAACTTTAAGATCAATCTTAAGAGAGTTTAGAGAAGATCATAAGGAGCTAAGAGAAATGTTGAGAGGATATAAGAGGAATTTAGTTGAAGTGGTTAAGAGCTTTAAAGAATATCTTTTAACTCAGCCTCAAGCTTTACCTTCTGAGTCTTCTCAAGAAAACTCTCAGATAAATGAGTAAAATAAAAAAATCTTTTATGGCTTTCCCTCAAATTACTAAAGAAGCAAAAATTTTAGTGGTTACAATAGCAATAGCTGTAATAATTGCAGGGTTTGTGTTTGGATTTTTGCTTCCTAAGTTGTTAGCCCCTAAACCATCAGTTTCCCCTTCAGTACCAGCTCAACCTTTAGATGAGTCTGTAGTTCCTGCAACTGAGAAGATTGAGAAAAAAGTTTTTGAAGAATCTTTGCCAGTATCTACTTCTGATAAAGTAGAAGTTATTGAAAAAGAGGTTCAATCTTTAGAGTTGCCAGCTATAGATCAAGAACTTGAAGGCTTAGAATCTGAGCTTCAAAATTTGGAATAAATTGGAAGTAGTAATATGGTTCTTGAATAATATTATGATAGAAAAAGCTTTTTGGGCGGAGCTGAAAATGCCAATGAAATTAGTTTTGGGATTTTTTGTGCTGGGGATAGTTGGAGGGTGGATTTATAGTTGGTTATATCCTCAAAATACCCAAATGCTTCTTTTTCAGTTGAAGGAAAGATTTTCTGCTTTGACCAAAGATTTAAAGGAAGGATCTTTATGGGTGATAATTTTGTTGAATAACTTTGAAATTTCTTTCTTAGGAATGGCTTTAGGTTCTCTTTTTGGAATTTTTCCGTTGTTTTTGGCTTTAATCAATGGAGCTATTTTAGGCTTTTTGTTAAACTTTAAGATTTCTAAGCTAAGCTGGAGTTATCTTTTAGCTGGAACTTTACCTCATGGAATCTTTGAACTTCCTGCTGTCTTTTTAGCTTTGTCTTTAGGAGTGTTTTTGGGAAGAGCTATCTTCAAACCTAATTGGCTGAAAAATTTTAAGTTAGCTTTAAAGCTTTATTTTAAGATATGTTTACCTTTATTGTTGTTAGGAGCTTTAGTGGAAGCTTATTTTACTCCTAAAATTTTAGGATGGTTAGTAAAATGAAGTTAAAGAAAGGTATCTTAAAATTAAAAACTAACTCTACTAAAGAAGTTTTAGATTTAACTTCTACTTTAAATCAACTTTTAAAAAGAGAAGGAGTTAAAGATGGGTTTTTGTATCTTTTTGTATTGCACACAACTTGTGCTTTAACTACCGCAGACTTAGATCCTGGCACAGATTTAGATATGTTAGATGCCTTTAGAGAAA
>WFWQ01000035.1 GCA_015491015.1 Patescibacteria group bacterium
GTATACCTGGCAAGGCAAGAAGATTAAAACCGAGTGCCCAAACTTGATAGTAAGTTTTGAAATTGAGAAAACTAAATTAGAACAATCTAAAGAAAGGTTTAATCCTCTGTTTTTGGGAGTTAGCAAAGAATTCCCACCTCAAATTGGAATCTTTGGAATATTTGAAAATTATTACTATATCAGAGGTTGCGAACTGATAGAAGGAAGCTTTGATATTGATCCTAAAAAACCTGTAGGAACCAAAACTCAAGGAAAATGCAAAATTCCTTTTAGAGAAAATTGGGGCAAAGAAAGATATTTAGTAATAGAGCTTTTTAAACCAGTTAAAGGGGGAAGCCTTTTAATTCCTATTCCTTTAACCCAAAAGAAAGTTTTAAAGTATTACCAAACTAAATTTTAAAAATCTCTTTAAACTTGAAAGCATTGGAAACAGCATTGCCTTATAGGCCATTGGTAAAGTAAGTAAATAAAAAGTTGTGTGGAACTTAGCTTCCCACTTTTAAAAGTTTGAGCTTTGGTGAAAGGATAAAAACTGATGTTAACTTCGACGGTGTCAAAATTTTAAGAATAAAACTTTAAAAAAATCTTGAGATTTTAAATCTTCAGGATGAAACTTTATTTTTTAATTTCTAAAACCCGAATGAAAAGAGAGAAAAAGGGCTAGCTAAAAAGCTAGCCCTTAGTCATCATCTTCCTCATCTTCAGACTCATCTTCATCTCTCTCCTCTCTGCCTTCTTTCTCTTCCTCGTATTCTTCATCTCTTTCATCTTCCTCTACTTCATCTTTGTCATCCTCTTTATCATCCTTATCATCTGAATGTTTATCTTCTTTATCCTCCTCATCTTTACAATCGTCACCATCGTCGCCACCGCAATTTTTCCCGCCAGCTGGGGTATCGCAGTTTTCATCTCCATTACCTCTTCCTTCATCACATCTTTTATCTTTACCTCCTTTGTGATCATCACTGGCTGGAGAATCTTCTTGATCTTGAGGCTTATCTTGATCCCTTCCTGAACTATCCTCTTTATCTCCGTTTTCACTACCGCCTTCTCTTTGAGGAGGCTTAGGAAGTAAGCTCATCTTATAAATAAAATAATCTTCTACTTCTCCACACTCTAAAATCCAGATATTCTCATTTAACACTTCGGGTTGAAGAGTAGAGGAAGTCAAAGTAATTCTCAAGTAAGTAGGAAGAACTACAGTTTGGGAAGAAAAGTTAATCTTGCCTCCTAAGTTTCTTAAAGGAAGGTTCTTAACTATCCAATCTAAGGAATCAAATTTACCATCTGCAAGATGATCCAAAAACACATTTAAATAACCAGTTTGAGCTTTAACTTGAGGTAAAAGTAAAACTTTTATCCATCCCTCAAGCAAATCGTAGTCTAACAAGCTATCATCTGAAGGATCGTCTTCGCCAGGATTTAGATCTCTAATGTCTGGAGTAATGGATCTTCCTAAAAAGAGGCTACAAATCTGAGCTTCAGCTTTCTGATAACTTAAAGGAGTATCGGATCTATCAGGAACATTTTGAGCTAAAACCAAACCTCCCAGAGAAAGCAAGAACAAAAGAGTGAGCTTGAAGAACTTCTTCATCTCTATCCCTCCTATTTCAAAATGCTGAACCAACTATAACAACAAAACAAAGAGTTGTCAAATTCAACTTCTTTTAAATTACAGAAAGAATTCCTTTTTGCTCGGGTGGAAACTATACAAATACTTTGTCAGCTTATCTTGATTTAAGTAAAATTTGACTGATATAATTACCACAATATCGTTAAAAGGTCATCTTTAATTCATTAAAAGCTTAAAATAACAAAGTTAAATTATGTATAAGTTAGTTAAAGAAAATCTTCAAAAATCTGGAGAGGTGATGATCAAAACTTCAGATGGAGACAAGTTTGAACTACATTTGCATAACACCAGGTTCGACGATGAAAATGAAGTAGTTATCATAGATGCAGCTACTCAAACCTATTGGATTTCAGGAAAAGAGATAGTTTATATGTGGATTCACAAAGTTAAAGATTAAAAAGAATTTCGAGTTGGCGAGTTATCGCTAAAAATCCATCCTAAAAAAATCTGGTTTTCTTCTTTTGTTTTCTTAAAGTTAAAAGCTCTCATGATGTTTGGGTTCTTTTCTCCCTTCTTCTTCAGGTTCTCTATTAAACCATCTTAAACCTTGCAACATAAATCTGGCTAAAGTATCAAAAATAGCTTGCAATCCTGCTACGCTTAAGAATAAAAGAAAAGGCAAATAAAAGTTTTTAGGGATATAAAGATAGCCTACTACCAAAAAGAAAGACACCCAAACTCCTAAACACCAATAACAAGATAAAATTTCTCCTATATGATATCTCAACATACTTTCTGAACGAGGTTCTTGATCAACTTTAAACACTCCTAAAGAGGTCCTAAAACTATATTCTCTCACAAAAGGCCCTCTTAAAAACTCTGCAATAGCATCTAAACTTAAAAGTCTAGTGATTCTAAAAGAAGCCAATCCTAACAGGAACAAATCCAAAGTTGGAATTTGGTTAACTTTCCATCCTTCGGTATTTAAAGCCCAAATTATCCAAATTAAAGGAGGGATAGAAATAGTAATTAGTCTTAAAAGCCAATTTTTATACATATAATCTGGTTGTCTCTTAGCCATAGATTTTAAAAATTAAATTTAAAAGCTTGCATTATTTCTTTAAAGATCTTAATATACTTTCAATGAAAAGGTCAAACACTTGTTCAACTCTTAAAATAAAATTTAAAAAACTATGGAAAGAGAAAAGCTTGCTGAAGCGATTTTAAGAGTTGTAATTGGAATAATATTTTTAGCTCACGGTTATCTCAAACTTAATGTAATGGGCATTGAAAATGTAGCTGGATTTTTAGCTAACTTAGGCTTTCCTTTCAGTTTGTTTTTTGCTTGGGTGTTAACTTTAACTGAAATATTGGGGGGAATAGCTTTGATAATCAACGTCTTTACTAAACAAGCAGTAGTACTACTTTCTATAATAATGATAATAGCAATTTGGAAAGTAAAACTTAGCATAGGCTTAATAGCTCCCCCAGGAAAAGGAGTAGGAGCAGAATTGGACTTAGCTTTGTTAGCAGGACTTTTGGCAATTTACTTACTTTCAGACAAACCTTGTATTTTAGATAGATATTTAACTTTTCTTTCTCCTAAGAAACCCCAACCTCAAAACACCAAAGCTCTTAAATGAAGAAAAAATTAGTTTTAACCTTTACCTCTTTTCATCCTCCAGCTAAAGCTTTAGCTTTAAAAGAAAAAAAGAAGTTTTTAGCTTTTGGGATTTTACCTAGCGAGAAAGCTGAAGTAGAAATAGTAAAAAGAAAAGGAAAAGAGATAGAAGTTTTACC
>WFWQ01000036.1 GCA_015491015.1 Patescibacteria group bacterium
GCTTTAATTCCCAAATAGCTTGCCAATCTCTTTAACCACTCAATCTCTGTTCTTACTAAAAATTCTAATTTTTCAATTAAATATCTACTTTTATGTTCGTGATACAAAATTCTATGACTCTTTGGTCCAGCTAACCAAAGCATGCAACTTGGGGGCATCTTTAGAGTTTGAGAAATACTTTGAATCCTAGTGTCTCTTCTTAGTTTCTCTGTAACTCCAAAACTCCAAGGGAAGTACTCCATTAAAGATAAATAGTTTCCAGCTTCTACATTTTTTTGAAAATCAACTTTTCCCGCCCCTGTGTTTTTCCAGGGGCAATCTGCATCCTGCACAAAGTATCTAACTTCGCCTGACTTTTCCTTTAAAACTTTCCATCTCAGCAGGCCTGCCTCGAGAGGCGCCTGATTCCCGGTGATTAACATCTTACCCCTCCTTTCAAGGTGCTGGAGATTTTGGGGCTTTTTGAGCCCCGGAATTTGGATAAAGTTTTTTATCCAAACTGCCAGGACCCAAAAAGAAAACCTCCCGGCTTTGGTTTGCCGGGAGGTGTTTTGGTAAAAAGTTTTTAAACTCAGTATTTCAAAATACCTCCCGGCACTTTAAAGACAAAGAGGATAATAGCAATAAGGCAATACCAAACCGGGAGGGAGGATTTAGAAGCCAATTTTTCTAACTTAGCTTTTGACATTTCCATTTGCTAATTATTATAATCTCTCAAAATTTGCTGTCAAGAAGATTTTAAAGGTTTGGATTCTAAATGAAAAAGCTAAATTCGCAACAATTAAGAAAGCTTCCTGAAGAAATTTTGCAAAGTTTAGCTAAAGAAGTAAAAAGGAATCCGTTGTATTTTGTGGTAGAAGATGTTTTAGATACTTATAACGTTGGTAGTATATTTAGGTTAGCTGATGCTTTAGCAGTTAAAGAGTTAATTTTAACTGGGAGATGCGAAACTCCTCCCAATCCCAAGATTAAAAAAGCTTCGGTGGGTACTTACAAAGTTGTTCCTTGGAAATACTACCAGAGCACAGCTTCAGCTTTTAATTATTTGAGAAAAAAAGAACCTAAAATTCAAATTATAGCTTTAGAACAAACCAAAGAAAGCTTGCCTTATTTTAAAGCTGAATTTAACTTCCCTTTAGCTTTGGTAGTAGGAAACGAAACCGAGGGAATAAAGGTTTCTACTTTAAAAAAGTGCGATTTGATTTTAGAAATTCCAATGTTTGGTTTAAATAAGTCTTTAAATGTAATGGTAGCTTTAGCTGTAGTAAGTTATCATATACTCTCCAAAAAGTTAACTTAAGCTTCAGGAGCTCTTTGTTTTTTCCACTTTTTAGCTACCTTTAGTCTAGCTAATTCCTTTTCAATCTTAGCTAAAGCTTGAGCTATTTCTTCTTTAGTTAGCCTTTTTTCTTCTAATAGCTTTTTCGCTCTTTCTTTAGCTTCGTGAGCTCTCTTTTCATCTATCTCTTCTGCCCTTTCTGCGGTATCGGCTAAAACTACTACCTCTTTGAGATCTACTTTTAAAAGCCCACCTGAGATAGCTAAAGGAATAATCTCTTTTTCTTTAGTTTCGACTATTACTTCTCCAGCTTTTAAAGCTGTAATTAAAGGCTGGTGATCTGGCAAAATAGTAATTTCTCCTTCAACTGTAGGAAGAGTTATTCTTAAAATTTGTCCTTTTAAAACTTCCCTTTCTGGAGTTAAAAATCTCAAATTAATTACTTTCATAAATCTCTTCAATGTTTCCTTTCATATAAAAGTTTTGCTCTGGAACATCATCGTGTTTACCTTCAATTATTTCTTTGAATCCTCTTACCGTTTCTTCTCTTTCTACATAAACTCCCTTTCTTCCAGTAAAAACTTCAGCAACAAAGAAGGGTTGTGACAAAAACTTTTGTATCTTCCTTGCTCTCATCACTAAAATCTTATCTTCTTCTGAAAGCTCTTCCATTCCTAAGATGGCAATTATGTCTTGAAGATCTTTATATCTTTGCAAGATTCTTTGTACCTCTCTAGCCACAAAATAATGTTCTTTGCCTACAACATCTGGATCTAAAATGGTAGAAGTTGACTCTAAAGGATCTACCGCAGGATAAATTCCTAAGTCAGCTAAAGAACGAGAAAGGACAATGGTAGAATCTAAGTGACCAAAGGTTGTAGCTGGAGCAGGATCGGTGATATCATCTGCTGGAACATATACAGCCTGAAAAGAAGTTAAAGAACCTTTTTTAGTAGAAGTTATCCTTTCTTGAAGCTCTCCTAATTCAGTAGCTAAAGTTGGTTGATATCCTACCGCAGATGGAGTTCTTCCTAATAGAGCTGAAACCTCAGATCCAGCCTGAACAAATCTAAAGATATTATCAATAAAAACTAAAACATCTTGTCCTTCTCTGTCTCTAAAGTACTCTGCCATAGTTAAAGCGGTTAAAGCTACTCTTAACCTTGATCCTGGTGGTTCGTTCATTTGACCAAAAACTAAAGTGGTTTTAGGTAAAACCTTAGCTTCTTTCATTTCTAACCAAAGCTCGTTTCCTTCTCTAGTCCTTTCTCCTACCCCTGCAAATACAGATACTCCTCCGTGTTCAAAAGCGATATTTCTAATTAGCTCCATGATGATTACTGTTTTTCCAACTCCTGCTCCTCCAAACATTCCTACTTTTCCTCCTTTAACTACCGGAGCTATTAAATCTATAACTTTAATTCCAGTTTCTAAAATCTCCTTTTTGGTAGATTGTTCTTTGAGCTCTGGAGCTTTTTTATGAATGGGATGGAACTCTTTAGCTAAAACCTTTCCTAAGTTATCTATAGGCTCTCCTAAAACGTTAAATATTCTTCCTAAAGTTTCTTTGCCTACTGGAACTTTAATTGGCTCTTTGGTATTTTCTACTTCTTGACCTCTTTTTAATCCTCCTGTGGGACCTAAAGCTATAGTTCTAACTTCTCTTTCGCCTAAATGTTGCACTACCTCTAAAGTTAATTCGTCTTTTTCGGCTTTTACTTTTAAAGCGGTATAAATTTCAGGCAACTCTTCTCCTTCAGGAAACTCTACATCTACTACCGGTCCTGCAATTTTTATGATTTTTCCTTTATTTTTTTGTTGTTCTTGCATTTTAGTTAGTTAGTTAGTTTTAAATTTACCAGCTACAATCTCTGAAATTTCCTTAGTAATAGAAGCTTGCCTTGCTTTATTATACTCTAAAGTTAAAGTGCCAATTAACTCTTGGGCTGAATCTTTAGCTTGTTTCATAGCCAACATTCTGGCTGAATGCTCTGAAGCTTCAGCTTCTAATATAGCTTGAAAGATTTGAACTTCTAACAGCCTTTTTACAGCTGAAGGTAAAATAGCTTCTGGAGAAGGTTCAATGGTATAAGGCAAAAGCTTGAAGCTTTCTCTAATTAACTCTTTTTCTCTTTCTATAGTTCCTAACTCTCTATCTTTTTCGGTAGAAACAGGTAAAATTCTTTTTGCTCGAGGTAGTTGTTTTAAGGCAGAGTAAAAGTCAGTGTAAATTAGAAAAACCTGATCTGCTTTGTCTTCAAGGAAGGTTTTAAACAAAAAATTAGCCACAGTAATTATAGATTTAATTTCTCTAGTTAGATCTTCTTTGGGAAAATCTGCTATTACTTTAGCTTTCTTTAGCGCTAAAAGTTGAGCTCCTTTTTTGCCTAAAGTTACATATTCTACTTCTTTAAACTCTTTTTTAAGTTCTAAAGCTTTTTCAATTACTTTGGAGTTGTAAGCTCCACACAATCCTCGATTAGAAGAGATTACTAAAGCTAAAGCTTTATCTTTCTTTTCTTTTTTAAAAAGCAAAAGATCTTCAAAATCTTTTATTCTCAAAGCTATCTCTTTTAAGATTTCCCACGCAGCTTGAGCGTAAGGCCTTGAATTTAAAACAGCTTCAATAGCTTTCCTCATCTTTATAGCTGAAATTAGCTCCATTGCTTTAGCCATCTTTTGAATGTTTTTGACACTTTTAATTTTCCTTTTTATCTCTCTGGTAGCTAACATAGTTTAAGCTTTAAAAATCTTTTTAAACTCTTCTATAGCCAAAGTTAAATCTCTTTCGGTACTTTCATCTAAATCTTTTGTTGTTTTGATCTTTTCTAAAATATCCTTTTTCTTTAGCTCTATAAACTTTAAAAGCTCTTTTTCAAACTCTTTAACTTTTTCTACGGAAATATCGTCTAAAAATCCTTTAACTCCTGCAAAGATAATCACTACTTGTTTTTCTACTGGAAGGGGTTCTCCTTTCCATTGTTTTAAGATTTCAGTTAATCGTCTTCCTCTTTCTATAGTCTTTTTCGTTTGTTCATCTAAATCAGTAGTAAATTGAGCAAAAGCTTCTAACTCTCTATATTGAGCTAACTCTAATCTTAATCTTCCTGCTACTTTCTTCATAGCTTTAATTTGAGCTGCAGATCCTACTCGAGATACAGATAACCCTACATTTATAGCTGGCCGTATGCCTCGGTAAAACAGCTCTGGTTCTAAATAGATTTGACCATCTGTAATTGAGATCACATTAGTGGGGATGTAAGCTGAAATATCTCCAGCTTGGGTTTCAATAATAGGCAAAGCAGTTAAAGACCCCCCTCCTTTTTCTGGAGATAGTTTAGCTGCCCTTTCTAAAAGTCTTGAATGTAAATAAAAGATATCTCCAGGATAAGCTTCTCTTCCTGGAGGCCTGCCTAAAACTAAAGCTAACTCTCTGTAAGCTTGGGCGTGTTTGGAAAGATCATCGTAAACTACCAAAGCATCTTTTCCTTGGTGCATAAAGTATTCTCCAATTGCACATCCTGCATAGGGAGCTAAGTACTGCAAGGATGCAGGATCAGAAGAGGTGGCAGAAACTATCACTGTATATTCTAAAGCTCCTTTCTCTTCTAACTCTTCCACAATTTGAGCTACTTTAGCTCTTTTCTGTCCTATAGCAACATAAATGCAAACTACGTTTTGATCTTTTTGATTTAAAATGGTGTCGATAGCAATAGTGGTTTTTCCAGTTTGTCTATCTCCTAAAATTAGCTCTCTTTGTCCTCTACCAATTGGAATCATTGAATCTATGGCTTTTATTCCAGTTTGCAAGGGAGTGTCTACCGGAGCTCTTTCTGTAACTCCTGGAGCTATTCTCTCTAAAGGATAAAAAGTTTCAAACTTAATTTCTCCTTTCCCATCTAAAGGTTCACCTAAAGGATTAATTACTCTAGACAAAGCTTCTTTTCCTACACCTATAGAAAGAATTCTCTTTGTTCTTTTAACTATGTCTCCTTCTTTCACCTTCTCTGTATCTCCCAAGATTACAATTCCAACTCTATCTCTTTCTAAGGTAAAGATAAAGCCTTTAACTTTACCTTCTTTAGTTTCAATTTCTACAATTTCTTCAGCAAAAGCTTCAGATAAACCTTCTGTCCAAGCAACACCATCACCCACTTTGAGAATTTTCCCTATATTTTCTACCTCTTTTTTAGGAATAAACTTTTCAATCTCCTTTTTTATCTCTTCTAAGCTAAACTCTTTCATAGAAAGTTTCTTTAATTTGATTTAAGATTGATTTTGAAGATAGATCTAATTGGTAATCTTCAATGATAATTACCATTCCTCTTAATAAGTCTTCTTTTTTGGAAATTTTTAACTTTATTTCTCTGTCTGGAAATATTTCTTTTAAGATTTTGGTTAGATTTTCTAAGTTTATCTCTTTGAAGTTTTTAGCTATTTTGATTTCTACTTTTAGTTCTTTATTTTTAATTTCTTGTGCTTTTTTGAGGATTGCTAAAGTTTTGTTTGTTAATCCAATTTGAATTAAAAACTTAGTTAAAGCTTTAGCT
>WFWQ01000037.1 GCA_015491015.1 Patescibacteria group bacterium
TTCCCCATAAGATTATGTCGTGGTATTCGGTGGTTTGTTGTCTTTTTCCCGAAGAATCTTTCCAAATTCGGTTAGTTGCAACTCTAATTGAAGCTACTTTGTTCCCCGAAGGGGTAGTTTTAATTTCTGGATTAGCTACTAAGTTTCCTACAATTATAGCTTTGTTAAAATTCATATTTTAAATTAATTCTTCAAGCTTCTTTTCGATTTCTTCTAATTTTACTTTTTCTATCTTTTCTAACTTTGTCTGCTCTTTTTGATCTTTTTTGCTTTCTCTTTTGACTTGAGGTTTTTGTTTAGCTAGAAGCATCCTTAAGATTTCTTCTTTTTTCTTTAAGTTTTCTTGCAAGCTTTCAATCTTTTCTTTAGGGAAGAAGAAAGTAAACCATCCAAAGTAAGCACTCTCCTCTTTTTTAATAGGGTAAGCTAATCTAATCTTTTTAGGGTTTTCAATTTTATCCACTAGAGCTCCTTCTTCTTGGGCTAAAGAGATTATTTGTTGGAAAAAACTTTGAGCTTCTTCTTCGCTCAATTTTGAAGTTATGAGTAAACTTAAGTCGTAATATTCCCTTTCCATTAATAGTTTAGTTAAATTTTAAACTCTAAAACTTCTCCTCCTTCTAAAGGATAGTCTTTGCCAACTACCTTAACTAAACCTTTTTCTTTTGCTTTAGTGAGAGATTTTGCTCTAATTAACTCTTCAGCCTTAATAACTTCTGCCTTTTTGAAGTGTTTAGCAAAATCTGAATGTACTACCTCTGCAGCTTCGATTACTTTAGTTGCTCTTTTGACTAACCAAGCTTTAGCTTCTTTTAAGCCTTTAATGGTGTAAAAAGTGATTAAATCTAACCCATTGTAACAGGTTTTAATTAGAAGGTCAAGGTGACTAAGATCTTCAAAATCTTTTCTTTCTGAAGGGTCCATTTGCTGAATTTCCAGTTCTAACTTGCAATCTAAAACTAAAGTTTTTTCAGGTGGAAGATTTAAACTAGTTAAAAGTTGAGGGTTAAAGTTGCCTTCTTTAACATTTAGCAAATAGATGGAAGGTTTTAAAGTTAGAAATTGAAACTCTTTAATCTTTTCTTTTTCTTCTGGAAGGAGGGAGTTTTCAATTACCTCCAACGATTCTTCCTTAGTTAAGATTTTTTTAAGTTTTTCTAATACCTCAACCTTTTCTAAAAGTTCCTTTTTAAAAGTAGCTTCTCTTTGGAGTTTAGTTAAATTGTTAGTTAGAACTTGCAAATCTTTAAATTTAAGTTCTTGGGTTAAGACTTTAAGCTCTTCTTGAGGGTTAGCTTCCTCTAGAAGATCAAATACTCTTAAAACTAAAAGTTTTAAATTACACCCTTTAAGATGAGAGAGAAACTCGTTACCTAAGCCTTCTCCTTTATGGGCTCCTTTGATTAACCCTGCAATATCTACAAACTCTAAGATGGGAAAGGTTATTTTTTGAGGTTTTAAAATTTTAGCTAACTCAATTAAGGTCTCATCTTTAATTTCAGCTAAAGCTTTGTTGGGGTCTATAGTAGTAAAAGGGCGAGGGGAAATTGCTACTTCCTTTTGGGTTAAAGCCTTAAAGAGAGTAGATTTTCCTGCATTAGGCAAGCCTACAATTCCAATTGAATACATAGTATAATCTAATCAAGTTTTTGGTTTATTATGGAAGTTTTGGACAAAATTTTCAAAGCTAACGATATCAGAGGAGTTTATCCTTCAGAGTTAAACGAAGAGATTGCTTTTAAAGCAGGAAAAGCTTTTAGAAAAGTTAGGGGGAAGGGGAAAATTGTAGTTAGTGCAGATTTAAGGCCTTCCTCTCCTACCTTAAAGTCAGCCTTACTTCAAGGACTTTCTCAAGGGGGTAAAGTATTAGATGTTGGCTTTGGAACTTCCCCCTTTTTATATTTTGCGGTATGCAGAGAAAGGGCAATTGGCGGAGCTATGATTACAGCTAGCCATATTCCCTTGCCTTATAATGGTATTAAGTTTACTCAAGAGTTGGCTAAACCTTTTGGCAAAGAACAAGGATTGGAAAAGATAAAGGAGTTGGTAAGCAAAGATGAAGAAAAGTTTTCTTTTAAAGAAGAGTTTTTAGAAAAAGTGGAGCTTAAAGAATTAACCGAAAGCTATCTAAACTTTTTAATTTCAAACTTAAATCCAGATTTAGTTCCAGAGTTTGCAAATTTAAAAGTGGTGGTAGATCCTGGGAATGGAATGGTTGGTTTATTTGTTCCTAAACTTTTTTCAGTTTTAGGAATTAAAGGAATTTTTGTTAATTTAGAACCTGATTTTACTTTTCCTAACCATATAGCGGATCCTTCTTTGCCTGAAACTTTAAAAGAGCTTAAAGCAAAAGTAATAAAAGAAAAAGCGAACTTGGGATTAGCTTTTGATGGCGATGGAGATAGATTAGGAGTAATAGATGACAAAGGCAACTTAGTTCCTTCTTATGTAATTGGAAGCTTGATTGCGGAAAATTTAATTTTGGAAGGGAAAACTAAAAAGTTTGTCAAAGATTTAACTGTCTCTAAAGTTTTTGAAGAAGTGATAAAACGCAAAGGAGGAGAGAGTTTTACTTCGCGGGTGGGGCATTCTTTTGTAAAAGCTAAAATGGAAACTTTAAATGCAGGGTTTGCAATGGAATCAAGTGGGCATTTTGCTTTCCAGTTTAAATTTGGCGAAAAGGTAGCTTTTTTTGATGATGCTCTTTTTGCTGCCTTTAAATTAATCGAATCTTTGCTAAAGAAGAATAAACCTTTATCTGAACTTTCACGGGAATATATTAAGTACGCTTACTCTGAGATTTTGACTTTTAAA
>WFWQ01000038.1 GCA_015491015.1 Patescibacteria group bacterium
GCCCACCCCACACGAATTTGCGAAAGCAAATTCGTGAGAGATTAGATATTAGTTATTAGAAAACCTAAAAACTAACAACTAACCACTAACAACTATCTACTTTTATAGCAGATATGCCTGGGTAGCTCAGTTGGTTAGAGCACCGCTCTGGTAATGCGGAGGTCGCGGGTTCGAGTCCCGCCCCAGGCTCATAAAATTTGAAGTTATTAGTTGTTAGTTTTTAGTTGTTAGTGGTGAGATAAAATTTATGGCTAAAAAGAAGAAAAATAAACCTGTAAAGCTTAAATGTTCTTCCTGTCAAAGATTAAACTATTACACTACTAAGTCTTTGGTTTTAAGAGAAAAAAAGTTGGAACTTTCTAAATACTGCAAATGGTGCAGAAAGCACACTCTCCATCAAGAGGCTAAGAGATAAGATGGACTCTTTTCTTTCTAAAATTGCTAAAGATTTTAGTTTAAAGCTTCTTTTGTTGTTTGGATCTAAAGTAAAAGGCAACTTTAAGGAAGATAGCGATGTTGATTTAGCCTTTTTAGCTTTTAAAGATTTAAGCTCTAAAGATTTTTTGGAGTTAACTGTAAAGCTATCTCAGCATTTTAAAAAGGAAGTAGATTTGGTAGATCTTAAAAAGGCCAACCCTTTGCTTCTTTACCAAATAGCAAAAAACTGCAAGCTTTTGTATGGTAAAGAAAAAGATTTTATTAAATTTAAGATTGTAGCTTTTAAAAAATATGTAGATCACTTTCCTCTTTTGAAACTTGAGGAGAAGATTATCAAAGAAAGACAAGAGAAATTAAGGGCAAGGTATGTTAGATAAAGAATTGGTAAAAAGAAAATTAAGCTTAATTCAAGATGAACTTTTAAAACTTGAAGATTTAGCTAAGTTTAGCTTTGAAGAAATAGCTAAAGACTATGTAAAACTTTCAGCTGTAGAAAGAATTTTAGAAAGGATTGTAAATAGAGCTTTGGATATAAATTACCATTTAATTTCAGAGTTAGGCAAGGATTTAGAACCTCCTAAAGATTATAAAGAAAATTTCCTTAAATTAGCTCAATTGAATATCTTGCCTGAAGAGTTTGCTCAAAGAATATCAAAGAGCGTTGGTTTAAGAAATATCTTGGTTCACGAATACGATAAGGTAGATCATAAAATAGTTTATGCTTCTATTGAAGATTGCTTAAAAGATTACACTGTGTACCTAGATTATATTCTAAAGTTTTTAGAAAAGCTTGATTAAAAGTTTTTTGGGGTATAAAATAAATTAGAAGGGGACGTAGCTCCAACCGGTAGAGCAGGGGACTCCAAATCCCCAGGTTGCAGGTTCGAATCCTGCCGTCCCCGCCAAGTCCAGAGCTTTTGGTTCTGGACAGTTGTTAGTGGTTAGTTTTTTGTTGTTAGACTTGTAAGTTATCTCTAACAACTAATCACTAACAACTAAAAACTTTAACAAAAGGGGGAGTGGAGCAGTGGTAGCTCGCCGGGCTCATAACCCGGAGGTCGCTGGTTCGAATCCAGCCTCCCCCCAGCGAATTTTGCAGAGCAAAATTCGCAGTTATTAGTAGTTAGGTATTAGAATGTGTATAGTTTCGAGAAATTAAAAGCTTGGCAAGAAAGTGTGAAGTTGGTTAAAATGGTCTATAGGTTGGCACAACGCCTTCCTATAGAAGAGAAGTTTGGCTTATCCGATCAAGTAAAAAGAGCGTGCACTTCCATAGCTTTAAATATTGCAGAAGGATCAGCTTCTAAAAGCAAAAAACATTTTTTAGTTTATTTGGAGAATTCTTTGAGATCTTTATACGAAACAATAGGAGCTTTAAAGCTAATTCAAGAATTATTTGGATTAGAAGTGGAAGAAATTCTTAAGCAATGTGATTTAGTTCACAAATTAATTCAAGGTTTAAAGAAAAATCTTACTAACAACTAACCACTAACAACTAAAAACTGTTTGCTTTTAGCAAACTAGCCGGTGTAGCTCAGGGGTTAGAGCGGCGGCTTCATAAGCCGTAGGTCGTGGGTTCGAATCCCACCACCGGCACAAAAACTTGACATTATTAATCTTCCAGCTATAATATTAATTAGCAACATGGCCGTCACCTCCGCAGGGGGGAAGGGCGGTCGGGAGATAACAACACATATACCATATAAAGAGTTCCCTCATACTCTAAGACCCTCCCGACCGCCCTTTTCTTTTTATTTCCAATTTGATAAAAACCATAGTTTTCTTATTAATTTTTTCACTACCGATGTGTGAAAGTTTAAACTCCTTTTTCTTCCTTCTCTCTTACTGTTTTTTTAATTTAGGAGAGTAAAATTTGCTTTCTCTATAAATTTTGTAGTTTTAGTTGTGGAAAAGTTTTGCTTGACAAGATTCTTATGTAGTTTAAAATGTAAATAGGTGGTAAATTGTGGAAAAAGGTGTTAAAAATTAAGGGAATTTGTGGAAAACTAAATGTTCATAGGAGAGTACAAGCACAAGTTAGACGAAAAAAAGAGAGTTTCTATTCCTGCTAAGTTTAGGAAAGAATTAGGCAATAAAGCCATTTTGACCAAAGGATTAGAT
>WFWQ01000039.1 GCA_015491015.1 Patescibacteria group bacterium
GGATACTCTAGAGGATGCCTTTCTTTTCTATAAAATATTTTTTCTTCAATCTTTTTTTTAATTTCTCTTTTTATTCCTGGTTTTAAAACAAAAGTAGCAGAAATCACTATTTCTTTTCTTTCTTGGAATCTGCTAAATCGATAATCAAACTTTAAATCTTCTCTTTCAAACTCTTTTTCTTCTAAACTATCCAAATCTAAAGCTTTTACCTTCGTAACTACATCTTTAATTTCAAAACCAAAACAGCCAGCGTTCATCCTCACCGCCCCTCCAACTGAACCTGGAAGTCCTCCTGCCCACTCTAAACCCGACAAAGAGTTAACTATAGTATACCTTAAAAGATTTTCCATCCTCTCCCCTGCCCCTACCTCAACTTCATTTTCTTTTTTCTTTATTCCTTCTATCTTTACTTTTATCACTACCCCTTTGATTCCCTTGTCAGGAAAAAGAACATTAGTTCCTTCTCCTAAGATAAAAAAGTTTAAGTTTTTTTCTTTAGCAAATAATAAAGCTTGCTTTAAATCCTCTTCGCTTTCTGCTAAAAACAGATAAGAAACAGGACCCCCAATTTTATAATTTGAAAAGTAACTTAAAGGTATGTTTTTAAAAATCTTCATCTTTTTTCTTTATCTTACACCTTTTATAGCTTTAGCTGAAAAGAAGCCTTTAATCTTAATTTCAGAAATAGCTTGGATGGGAACTCCTCAAAGTCCTTTTAAAGAATGGATAGAGCTTTACAATCCTAATAGTTTTAAAGTTAATTTGCAAGGTTTTAAACTTCAAACTGAAGATAAATCTTTAGACTTAAATTTAAAAGGAGAAATTTTGCCTAAAAGTTTTTTCTTGTTAGAAAGAAACTCCGATCAAACTCTCCCTCAAGTCAAAGCTGATCTAATTTATAAAGGAACTTTGTCAAATAAAGGAGAAAACCTTTATCTTTTAGATCCTAAAGGCAAAGTTATAGACAAAATCTTAGCTAAAGGAGGTTGGCCAGGAGGAGATAAAAAAAGCTTTAAAACCTTACAAAGAAATCTTAAAACTTTAGAATGGCAAACTTCTATTTTGCCTGGAGGAAGTCCTAAAGCTCCTAACCGAATTCTTGAGAAACCTAAGTTTAAAACTATAACCAAAGACAAGCTTCAAGCTTTAACTTTAATTAAAATCTTGAAACTTTTAACTTTACCCCTTTTAATTAGCTTTATCTTTTCTCTTGTCTTTCTTTATCTTGCTTTTTATAATAATTCAGCAAGAAAATTATGGCAGGACACAGCAAATGGCACAATATAAGATATAAAAAGGAGTTAGCTGATAAAAAAAGAGCTAAAATCTTTGCTAAACTTTCAAGGCTAATTACCGTAGCTGTAAGAGAAAAAGGTAAAGATCCTGACCAAAATCCAACTTTAAGACAAGCTATAGAAAGGGCAAAAGAATTTGGGATGCCAAAAGAAAACATTGAAAGAGCGATAAAAAGAGGATCTGGAGAAATTACAGAAGGAACAAACCTAGAAGAAATTGTTTTCGAAGCTATAGGACCTCAAGGCGTAGGCATATTGATTCAAACTATAACCGATAACCGCAATAGAACTGTAGCTGAGTTAAGACAAATCTTAGGAGACTTTGGAGCTAAATTGACCGAAAAAGGAACAGTTTCTTGGATGTTTGAGTTAAAGGGAAAAATCAAAGCTCTGCCTTCTGAAGATCTTTCTAAAGAAGAAGCTGAACTTAAAGCCATAGATTGCGGAGCAGAAAATCTCCAATGGAAAGAAAAAGAGCTTGAAATCATAGTTAAAAAAGAAGAGCTTGGTCGGGTAAGAGAAAATTTAGAAAAAGAAGGCTTTAAAATAAAAGAAGGTTCTTTAGAATGGATTCCTACTAAAGAAGTTGAATTAGATCCAAAAGAGAAAGAAAAATTAGAAAAACTTTTTGAAGCTTTAGATGAACAAGAGTCAGTTCAGGAAATTTACTCTAACTTGAAAGAATGATAGTACTAGGCATAGATCCAGGTACAACTTCGGTAGGTTATGCGGTACTAAAAAAAGGAAGAAAAAGGATAAAAGTGCTTTCTTTAAATTTTTTAGATACCCAAAAGGAAAAAGATAAAGGAAAGAAATTGATCAAGATTTACCAAGAAACGAAAAAGATGATCAGACAGTACAATCCTGACATAATAGGAGTGGAACAAATTTATTTTTTTAAGAATGCTAAAACTATGGTCCAAATTACTCAAGCCCAAGGAGCAATATTTTTGGCAGCTTTTCAAAGCAGAAAAAGAGTATTGGAAGTAACTCCTTTACAAGTAAAAAGCTTGGTAACAGGTTACGGGAGAGCAGATAAAACTCAGGTTCAAAAAATGCTAAAAGAGATCTTAAACTTAAAAGAGATACCAAAACCAGATGATGTAGCAGATGCTATTGGAATAGCTTTGTATTGTATTTTAACTTCTTGACAAGCTTTTTCTCCTTTCTATAATTGGTAAAAACTAAATATAAAACTTTCAAAAAAGGTCTTGAAAGTCTTAAAACTTTAAAAAATAACTATGATCAAAAAACTCTTCTTGCAAGAAGAGGAAGAGTTTGGTGAAGAAGAATTTATAGAAGAAGAATTCGGAGATGAGATCGAAGATGATATCGAAGAAGAACTCTTAGAAGAAGAGTTTTAAAAAGTTTTAACTATTTAAAACCTGCTCTCTTTGTTAGAGAGCAGGTTTTTATTTAAGTCCTAACTTCAAAAACTTTCTCTTCCCAACTTGAATGATGTCTCCTTCCTTAGGTTTAAACTTAAAAAATGGATCTGAAATCTTTTTTTGATTAAATTTTACTCCTCCTTGCAAAATCAATCTTTTAGCTTCAGATTTAGAACTTGCCAAACCAGTTTTTTTTAAGAGCTCTATCAATAAGACTTCTTTAGGCAACACCTTAAATTCTGGAATCTTTGAAGGTAAATCTTTTTTGACAAAAATCTTTAAAAACTCTCTTTCCGCTAATTTAGCTTTCTTTTCCCCATGATAAAGCTTAACGATTTCAAAAGCCAATCTTAACTTCTGGTCTCGAGGTCTGAGTTTTAAAATCTCTTGAATTTCTTCTAAATCTAAATCGGTACAAAGCTCAAAGTAGTCTTTAATAAGGTCATCTTTAATTTTCATAACTTTGCCAAACATTTCAAAAGGAGGATCTAAAAGGTTAATGGTATTATCAAAGCTTTTGCTCATCTTCCTTCCATCTAATCCTAACAATATTGGAGTAGTTAAGATAAACTTCTCTTTTTTTAAAAATATTTCTTCTAACTTCCTACCTACTAACATATTAAAAGTTTGATCTGTGGCTCCAATTTCCAAGTCGGTTTTTAAAACTACAGAGTCATAACCCTGTAATATAGGATATAAGAGTTCGTGGATCCAAATTTCTTTGTTAGCTTTAATTCTTTTTTCAAACATATCTCTCTCTAAAAGCCTAGCCACCGTAAAGTTTTTTAAAATATCAAAAAACTCTGAAAGTTTCATTTTCTCCCACCAAGTATGGTTATAGACTACTTTAGTTTTCTTTAAATCTAAAATCTTTCTAACTTGAAGCAAATACTTTTTCATATTTTCTTTAACTTCCTTAAAAGACAAAGGCTTCCTTTCTGTTTCTCTTCCTGAAGGATCGCCAATTTGAGCGGTAAAAGAACCTACCAAAAGGTAAGTTTTATGCCCTAAATCCTGAAACTCTTTGAGCTTTCTCAAAGGAACAGAGTGTCCTAAATGAAGATAAGGCGAAGTAGGATCTATCCCAAAATAAACTTTAATTTTTTTAGAAAGCAAAAGTGTTTTTAATCCTTCTTTATCAGGCAAAACCTCTACTACCCTTCTGGAAAGTAAGTTTTCTACAACCTTTTCTTTACTCATAAAAGATGATAAAAAAGTTTAAAATATGAAAATACTCAAGCTTTTTGCTAAAATTATAATCTTAGCTGTTTTATCATTATTAACTATTTTCTTTTACTTTGCAAAAGATTTGCCTCGCCCAGAAAGGTTTACAGAAAGAACTGAGCTTTACCCTATTGAAATTTACGACCGAACTGGAGAAAATCTCTTATATTCTGTGGGGATAGAAAATAAGATTTATGTTTCTTTAGATAAGATCCCTAAAAAACTAATTTTAGCAGTACTAACTGCAGAAGACAAAAACTTTTATAACCATTTTGGAATAGATTTGAAAGCAATTCTGAGATCCCTATGGTTAAACTTTCAAAAGAAGGAGTTGTTATATGGAGGTTCAACTATCACCCAACAACTGATAAGATCTACTTTTTTAACTCCCGAAAAAAGCATCAAAAGAAAAATTAGAGAGATAGTTTTAGCTTTAGAGTTAGAGCGAAGATATAGCAAAGAGCAAATTTTAGAATGGTATTTAAACCAAGTACCTTTGGGTTTTAATGTTTATGGAGTTGGGGCCGGAGCTAAGTTTTACTTTGCTAAAGAAGTAGAAGATTTATCTTTAGCTGAAAGCGCAACTTTAGCAAGTTTGATTAAAGCCCCTTCTTTTTTGGCTAAAAATCTTAAATCTTTAAAAGAAAGAAGAGATAAAATTTTAGCTCAAATGTTTAAAGAGGGATTAATTAGCAAAGAAGAGTTCAAGTCTGCAATTAAAACCGAAATTAAGTTTAAATTTGCTACTAAAAAGAAAATCTTAGCTCCCCATTTTGTCTTTTTTGTATTAGATCAAATTAAGAGAAAATATGGCGAAGAATTTGCAAGAGAGAGAGGTTTTAAAGTAAGAACTACCTTAAACTTGCAACTTCAAAAACTAGGAGAAGAGATAGTTAAAAAGTGGGCAAAGAGAAACGAGATCTATAAAGCTTACAATGCAGCTTTAGTAGCTGTAAATCCTAAAAATGGAGATATTTTGGTAATGGTAGGTTCTAAAGATTGGTTTGGCAAATCCTATCCTGAAGGATGCATTCCCGGTAAAAACTGCTTATTTGAACCTAAGTTTAATGTAGCTGTAGCTAAACCTGGAAGACAACCTGGTTCAGCTTTCAAACCCATAGTTTATGCTAAAGCTTTTGAGAAAGGATACTCAGACAAAACTATAGTCTTAGACACCCTTACTAACTTTGGAATTTGGGGAGGAAAACCTTATATTCCTCAAAATTATGATGGAAGATTTAGAGGTCCTGTAACTTTAAGACAAGCTTTAGCTCAATCTTTAAATGTACCTTCAGTAAAAGTTTTACTTTATCTTGCAGGTCTAAAAGAAAGCATAGATTTAGCTAAAGAAATGGGAATTACCACTTTAACCAAACCTTATTCTTTTTATGGACCTTCTATTGTTTTAGGCGGAGGCGAAGTTAATCTTTTAGATATGATCCAAGTTTATAGCGTATTTTCTCAAGATGGAGTAAAGATTCCTTTAAGAGCAATTTTGGAAATCAAAGATCATAAAGGAAACATTATTTATCGAGCTAAAACTTCTATAGGTAAAAGAGTCATTTCACAAAAAACAGCTAAGCTTATCACTGATATCCTTTCTGACAATTTAGCTCGAGCGGGAGCCTTCGGTTTAAACTCTCCTCTATATGTTCCTGAAATTCCTGAAAAGGTTGCAGTGAAAACTGGTACTACCAACGAATTTAGAGATGCTTGGACTATAGGTTATACCCAAAATCTAGTTGTAGGAGTGTGGACAGGAAATAATGATAATTCTCCCACTTTAAGGGCCCCAGGAGTATTAATCTCTGCGCCAATTTGGAAAGAATTTTTAATCAAAGCTTATTACAATCTAACCAACTCTGAGCTTTAAAAAGCTAACTTTTAAGCCTTCTTTTTGAGCCAAGTTTAAAATTTCAACTTCTTTAAGTTTTAAGTGTTCAGCTATGGCCAGACTTGGAACTTTAATTATTAAATTTTCTCCGTTTTGAATTAAAGAAATTTGTACTCTTTCTTGGCGTAAAATATTTTCTTTAATTGCTTTTTTAACTTTAACTAAAGCCAATCCTTTTTTAACTCTAGCAACCTTAGAAAAACTTTTAAGAACATTTTTTATATCTTCCATTATTCTTTCTTGATTGGCATCACTAAATAAATAAAAGTAGGATCTTCTGGAGAAAAAAGTAAAGAAGGGCCTTCTGAACTGCTTACTTTAAAATCTACCATCTCTCCTTGGAGATTACCTAAACCTTCCAAAATAAACTTATAATTAAATACAATCTCTAAATCCTTATCTCCTTTTACCTTTTCTAGCCCCAATTTAAATTCTCCTCTTCCTATTTCCGAAGATTCTGCTTTCAAAATCAACTTTCTTTCTTGAGGTATGAATTTAAAATAACACTCGTAACTCTTATTGGAAAACACACCTACACTCTTAAGACTTTCCTGTAAATTCTTTTTCAAAATCGAAGCCTCAAACTCAAAACTATTAGGAATAACTTTTTTATAATCTGGAAACTCCCCTTCTATCAATTGAGAAATAAATACTACTTCAAAATCTTCTTCCTGATTAGAACCGAAACTAAAAGCTACTTGACTTTCTTGAAGAATTAACCTCAAGTTAGGAGAAATATTTTTAAGCTTTTGAGCCCCAAAAAGCAGGTCTTTGGCCGATTTAGCAGGGAGAATAAGAGAAAAGCTCCCTTCTCTTTTTTGAACTAATTTCATTTGCTTCTTTCCCAATCTAAAACTATCCGAAGCTACAAAATTAATCTCATCTTCCTTTTCTTTTTCAAGCAATACCCCGCTCAGTTCAGGTCTAATTTGAGTAGTAGCTACAAAATCTATTACTTGAGAAATTCCTGCAATTAAAGAAGAAGTATCTATTTGAATTTCTTTCCCTTTAACTTCAGGTATTATCGGAAAATCCTCTTTAGGTAAGGTTAACATATTTACTTTAAAATCTTGAGTTTTAATCTCTAAAGTATTTTCCTTTTTTTCAAGTTCTAACTTTTGTTCTTTAGTTGAGTTTACTAAACTATACAAAACCTCTCCCTTAACTGCTAATTCTCCTTCTTTTTCAATGTCGGCTAAAGTTTTATAGATTAGAGCTTCTTCTAAATTTGTAGCTCTAATTTCCAAACTTCCTTTTTGGGCTTTAATTAGTATTGAAGATAAAATTGGTAAATGAGTAGTCTTTTGAATTATTTTTAAAGCTAATTCTAATCCTAATTCTAAATCTTCTTTTAAAATTTTTAACTTCATAATTTTTGTTTTAAGCTTTGTGGATTGTGGGGAAAATTAAGTTTGGTTAAATTTTATCTAAGTTTTTTAAACTAATAAGATGTGGATTTTGTTTGGGGAGAAACTTGTGGATTTAGTTTTTAATTATATCATATTTGGCTATAAATTCTTTGTAAAATTGTAGTAATTTCTTCTTGGAGAGTGATATTTGTTTCTACTTCTCTTTTTAGTTTTTCTACTGCATACATTACGGTGGTATGATCTTTTCCTCCAAGAGTTTTCCCTATAAAAGGGAAAGAACAATTTAGTTCTTCTCTTAAGATAAACATTGCAATTTGTCTGGGTTTGACAATTTCTTTTTTTCTTGAGTTTGAAGTTAAGTCTTTCAACGAAATTCCAAAATATTCAGAGATTACCTTTAAAACCTTTTGAGGAGAAGTAGTTTTAGTTGGCTTTTGAATAAACTTTTCTAAAAGCTTTTTAGCGTCAGCTAAGTTAAGGTAAGTTTTCCTAATCTCTTGGGCGATGATGATTTGATTAAGCAGGCCTTCTAACTCTCTTACATTGTGTTTTACATTTTGAGCTATAAACTCTAAAATCTCTTCTTTAATTTTAGCACCCTTTTCTTTAGCTTTGAGTTTTAAAATTGCCAATCTTGTTTCAAAGTCAGGGGGGATAATGTCTACAATCATTCCTCCTTCAAAACGAGATTTTAATCTTTCTTCTAAAGGAGAGATTGCTTTAGGAGGTCTATCTGAAGATATCACTATTTGTTTATTTTCTTGATAAAGAGCGTTAAATA
>WFWQ01000040.1 GCA_015491015.1 Patescibacteria group bacterium
TTGGCACACATGGTTATGGTTTTTAGGTCAAAATCCTGATATTGCCAAGAACTGGAGGATTATGACTATTCTAAATAGAGTAAGAAGAGCTCTAACTTGATCTCAAAATGGCCCCTCTTTTAGAGGGGCCATATCTTTTTAAAATCTTGAAATTTGAGAAATTTTTTGTTATTTAATTTTATTAGAGGTTTTTAAACCATGCCAAGAATGCGAAAAGCCACACTGCTAGTGTTCAGATAGTGTTCAGACATCGAATGTCTGAACAGGTAAGACCACTATGTCAGTGTGAAAAACCAGACTATAGGTGTTAACCAAAGCCCCCGCTCTGGGGGCTTTTTTTAATTGATTTAATTTGTGTTTAATTTCGCTTAGTTAATCCCATTAGTTAATTAGTTAGCACCAATTCAGATATCAGATGTCCGAACATATTTGGAGCAATTTTCTCACGATCGTGAAAATTTGGCTCAATAGATTTTTTGATTTTTGTCAATATCTTTTGGGAGTAAACTTAAAGAGTTTTTTTGTGAATACTTTTTCACATTCGATGTTTTTTTCACACCTTCTTAGGTGTGAATTCCCTTGGTATTCAAGTAAATTTTCTTAATTTCAAATTTAAGATTTCCCAAGAATTACGAAGGCTTTCACACATCGAATGTGTGAATTTTATTTGGGAGCTTTTTTATTTGATTTAATTTGGTTTTAAGTTAAAATGGTAAAAGTTTTATGGAGATTGTAGAATTTTTAATTTTGATCTTAGTTATTGGAGTAGGGATTTTGGTTTTAGTTAGAGAAATTAGGAAAATTAAAGCTCAACCTGAAGAGAGTTCCCTTTTGATGTTTAAACAAGATTTAGATTTTGTAAGGAACGAAATTTCTCAATCTGCAAGGTTTTTAACTAAAGAAATTTCAGAATTAAAACACTTAGCTTCTCCTTTACAGCAACTAAAAGAGTTTCTGTTAGCTCCTAAAAATAGAGGTAAAGTTGGAGAAAAAGCCTTAGAGGATTTTCTAACTCAGTTTTTGCCTCCTAAAATGTTTAAAACTCAATATCAATTCTCCTCAGGAGCTATAGTTGATGCTTTAATATTTACTTCCAAAGGTTCAATTCCCATAGATTCAAAGTTTCCTTTAGAGAACTACAAGAAGCTTTTAGAATGCAAGCCTGAGGAAGAAGAAGTTTTTTTGAGGCAGTTCAAAAAGGATGTAAAAAAGCATATAGATGATATTTCCAGAAAGTATATTCTCCCTGAAGAAGGAACTTTAAACTTTGCTTTAATGTTTATCCCTTCTATTGGAGCTTATGAGAAGGTAGCTCAAGAAGATGAGCTAATAGATTACGGAGATCTTAAAAAAGTTTATTTTGTGTCTCCCATCAATATTTATCCTTTTTTGCAAATAATTTTACTTTCTTTAGAGCAAGCTCAATTTGAACAAAAAGCTAAAAAGATTTTAAGTGAGTTTGAAGGTTTAAAAAGAGAAATTGAAAAGTTAGGCAAAGAGTTAGATACTCTTTCTTTGCATATTTTGCACTCTTTTAATGCTTTAGAAAGAGTTAAGAATCAATATCAAAGATCGGTATTAAAAATGGAAAGATCTTCAAGCTTTCAAGAAGTTGACTTTGAAGAAAAAGAAGATTAAAATTTCTAAATTCTAAAACTATGGAGGAAACTTTAGCTGTAATTAAAACTGGAGGAAAGCAGTATTTGGTAAAACCTGGAGAAAAGATAGATATAGAAAAGATACCTCAAAAAGAGGGAGAAGAGTTTTTCTTTGAAGAAGTTTTGTTGTTAAAAAAAGGGAAAGAAGTTAAAATTGGAAAACCTTTATTAGAAGATGTAAAAGTCAAAGCTAAAGTTTTAGAACAAGGAAAAGGAGAAAAAATTATAGTTTTCAAGCACAAAAGAAGAAAGAGATACAAAGTTAAAAAAGGCCATCGCCAGCCTTACACTAAAGTAGAGATCCTAGAGATTTTAGCTTAAATATTATTCTCTGTGTTTTAAAGCTGAAATGATTGAATCTTGATCAGCGTACTCTAACTCTCCTCCAGAAGGGAGCCCTTTAGCAATTTTGGTAATTTTAAGGTTTAAATCTTTAAGGTAATCTTTCAGATATAAAGCTGTAGCCTCTCCTTCTGTAGTTGGATTTAAAGCTAAAATTATTTCTTTGATTTTAGAATTTATACCAAACTTTTGAGGGCTGATGATTCTTTCTTTAAGTTCTTTTATTCTCAACTTTTCCAGTTCCTCTTTTTTTAATCTCTTCACTATTCCTCCTAAAATGAAATAAATTCCCTTGAAAGCTTTAGATTCTTCTATAGCAATTAGATCTTGTTCTTTTTCTACTACACAAATTATTTCTCTTTCTCGGTTAGTATCTTTGCAGATTTTGCAAAGCTTTTCTCCCTTTTCTGCAAAAGGGAAAAAGCAAAATTGACAGAGAAAAACTTCTTCTTTTAAGGCTTTAAGATTTTGAATAAACTTTTCAAACTCTTCTTTTGGTAGTTTAGCTAAATACAAAGCAAATCTTAAAGCTGTCTTTTCTCCAATAGTGGGAAATTTAGAAAAGTTTTCAACTATTTTAATTATAACTTTGGGTAACATTATTAAAATTCTATTTCTTCTATTCCCCTCAATACTTCTTCTTCCTCTTTGATTAAACTCTCTTCGGCAGGAACCTCAAAGCTTACTGTATCTGGAATAAACTTAAGCTTAACTTTTCCTAAAGGCCCATTTCTATGTTTAGCTACAATTATTTCAGCTAAGTTAGGTTCTGCAGATTCGTCGTATCTATCAGGGCGATTAATAAACAGCACTACATCCGCATCCTGCTCTATAGAACCTGATTCTCTTAGATCTGAAAGTCTTGGAATAGGAGGGTGTCTTTGTTCTACCGCTCTTGAAAGCTGAGAAATAGCCAAAACGGGAACATTTAGTTCTTTCGCTAACTCTTTTAATCCTCTAGAAATTTTGCTAATTTGCTGAACTATACTTTCTTTGGGATTGGTAGCTTGCATCAATTGGAGATAATCTATAACTATCAACCCTAAATCTTGTTCAGCTTGAAGTCTTCTGGCCATAGCTTTGATTTTTAAAACTGTAGGCGAAGGAGTGTCATCTATAAAGATAGGAGAGCTAGCTAACTTATCTAAAGCATTATTCAAAATTTCAAACTCATCTAATTCTTCCTTTAAAGAAAGCTTCCCTTGCCTAATTTTCCAAAGATCAATCTTACTTTGCATAGAGAGTAATCTTTCAGCTACTTGTTCTTTTGACATTTCTAAGCTAAATATAGCTACAGGTTTCTCTTGCTCTACCGCCACATTTAAAGCTATTTGTAAAGCAAAAGCTGATTTTCCAAAAGAAGGTCTTGCAGCTAAGATAATTAAGTCTGAGTTGTGCAACCCTGCTAAAATATTGTCTAAATTAGAAAATCCAGTTTTAACTCCTGAAATCTTTCCCGTTTCAACTCTTTGAGAAAGGCTTTCAAAAATAGGAGGGAGGATATCTTTAATCTTCTCAAACTGGTAAACTGTTCCTTTTTGAGCTATCTGAAAAATTACTTGCTCAGCTTTATCTAAAACTTCCTCAACATCTTTTTCTTCTTCATAACCTAATTGGTTTATCTCGTAGCTAGCTGAGATTAAATCCCTTAAAATCCTTTTCTTTTGGACAATGTTAGCGTAAGAGGTAATATTGGAAGCTGTAGGCACAGTGTTTAAAAGTTCCACTAAATAAGAGTATCCTCCAGATTCCTCTAACTTTCCAATTTCTTTTAATCTCGCAGAAATAGTTTTAATATCTATTGGTTCTCTCTTTTGGGCTAAATCTAAAGCGGATTTGTAAATTATCTGATGAGCTTCTTTGTAAAAGTCTTCGGGAGTAATGTAATCTATTATTTTCCAAATAGCATCTTTGTCTAACATCAAAGAACCTAAAAGAGCCTTTTCAGCTTCAATGTCTTGGGGAGGAAGTTTTTCTTGGTTTAAGTTTTCCATTTTATTCTTTTTTAATTATCCTTGGTCCTAATTTAGTATCTTCAATTATGTATCCTTTTTCAAGGATTTTATTTCTTATATCATCTGCTTCTTTAAATCTTTTTTCTCTTCTCAAAACCTCCCTTTGGTTTACTAACTTTAAAATTTCATCTGGGATTTTAGCTTCTAATTCTTTAAAATCTAAAATTTTAAAAATTTGATTTAGTTTTTGAAAAACTTCAGCTATCTTCAAGGCTAGAATTTTAGAGGTTTCTCCTTTTTCTATTTTAGGATTAAAGTAATTAATGATTTCAAAAAGATAAGCTAAAGCTTTAGGAGTGTTAAAGTTTTCTTTTAAAGCCAGATAAATTTTAGCTTCTAAAGTTGAAAGTTTTTCTAAATCTTCTCTTTCTTTTGAAGTTTTTATATCTTTAACAAAGTTTAACTTTTGCAAGAAAACTTTTATCTCTTTTAGGTTTTCTTTAGCTTCTAAAGCTTTTTGCTCTTTATAATCTAAAGGGCTGTGCCAGTGAGTTTTTAGAACTACCATTCTAAGAATATAAGGATCATATTTTTTAACAAAATCTTTAATGGTGATGTAATTTTTTAAAGATTTGGCCATCTTCTTTCCTTTTACCTTCAACATTCCAGTGTGCATCCAATATTTAGCTAAAGGCTTTTGAGATAAAACTTCCATTTGAGCTATTTCAGCTTCATGATGAGGGAAGATCAAATCTTGCCCTCCTCCATGCAAGTCATATTGAGATCCAAAGAAATGTTCGGTTATAGCTGTATCTTCTATGTGCCAGCCAGGTCTTCCTTTTCCCCAAGGGCTTTTCCAAAAAGGCTCCCCTTTTTTAGCAAACTTCCATAAACAAAAGTCTCCTTTGTTTCTTTTCCCTTTAGTTTGATCAATTCTGGAAACCGCATCTTCAGCTTGCTCTACAGTTCTTCCAGAAAGTTTCCCATATTCTTTAAATTTGGAGATATCATAATAAATCCCATCTTCTAAAAAGTAAGCTACTCCTTTTTCCAAAAGCCTTTTTACTTGATCTATAATTTGAGGGATAAAATCTGTAGCTCTAGCAAACTTTGAGATGGTGGTAATTTTTAAAGTTTCAAGATCTTCTAAATACTCTTTTTCATAAAAAGCTGAAAGCTCTAAAGGATCTTTATTTTCTTGTTTAGCTCGCTTGATTATTTTGTCGTCAATGTTAGTGATATTTTGAAGATAAAAAACTTCATATCCTAAAAACCTTAAAAACTCAACAAAGCTATCGTAAACAATATAAGTTCTAGCATGGCCAATGTGAGAAACATCGTAAGTAGTTGGCCCGCAAACAAAAAGCTTAACTTTATTATTTTCTAAAGGGACAAACTCTTCTTCTTTTTTAGTTAAAGTATTGTAGATTTTTAACATCTTTTAGCTTTATTTTAACTCAAACTTTAAGTTTTACAATTTTAAAGCTTGACTTTTGAAAATTTTACCTTTATTTTAAACTAACCTCTTAAAAGGAGGGGAAAGTAATGGAAACCTTGAAAATTCAAACAGGAAAGAGTATTTTAACTGATCCAGAAAGAAAGGTAGTTTACTTTCCTCATCCTTTCCCAATTCTGTTTGCTTTTTCTACCACCAAAGCTGGAAATATGAGTTTAAACTTAGGTGAAGAAGCTGAAGTTGAAAAGAACAAGAGAGAATTCTTGAAGATTTTAGGTATCCAAAGAGAAGGGTTGGTAGAGATGGTTCCTTTGCACGGAAATATAATTAGAGAAATCATTGAAAAAGACAGAGGATTTAGAGTCTTGGGAGACGGATTTGTAACTAAGACACTTTTACCTTTAGCTTTTTGTCCAGCAGATTGTTTCCCGATGATTTTAGTGGATAAAAAGAAGAAATTTTTGGGACTTTTTCATTTGGGAAGGAAAAATGTGTTTGAGGGAATGGTTTATTACGCTTTAAGATTTTTCACTTCTGCATTTGAGTTAGATCCTAAAGATATTATAGTGGGAATTGGGCCTGGAATTCACAGTTGTTGCTATCGAGGATTAGGATTAGTGAAAGAGGCTATTCGAAGAGGATTTAGAAAGTTTGTAAGCTTCAAGAGATTAAGTTTAGACTTGAACCAAATAATTTGGGATCAACTTCATCAGTTTAAAGTAGGCACCATTGTAGATATTAACCTTTGCACTTGCTGTAGTAGGTTTGAAGATGGAGAATTTATTTTCTTCTCTCACCGCAGAGCTTTAAAGTTGAAAGAAAGAGAAGGAAGATTTATAGCTTTAGCTAAACTATAAAGGGCAGAGAAGGCATTCTCTGCCCTTTTCTACACCTTCACACTGGATTTTCTCAGTCAATCAATGGTTTCTAATTTAATTTTACCAAAATTTTTCCTCAAATCAACCCTTTATTTTGTTTTTTTACACATTGAATGTGTGAAAGTTAGATAGCTTGACTATTTAAGTTATTAATGGTAAAATAAAAAAAGTATCTTGAAAGGAGGGATATAAATTGAGCTGGAATATTGGAGTGTTTGTGGTGTATTTTAAGGAAGATAAGGTTTTAATGGTGAAGCACAGTTATGGAAGCAGAAAATGGAGTCTGCCCGGAGGTTCTTTAGAAGAAAGAGAAAATGTAATAGAAGCTGCGGAAAGAGAATTTATTGAAGAAACTGGTTATCGACCATTAGGTATGGAGTTGGTAGGAATTTTTACTCTCCAAAAGAGTAAGGGAATAGTAATCCTTTTTGAAACAGGAAGTGTAGAGAAAGTAAAAGAACCTGATTATCAAGAAATAGAAAAAGTTAGTTTTCTCAAAGTTAGAAAGGTATTAGAGAGCGAGGAGGTGTATCCTGCTCAATCTAAGTTAGTGTATTGGAGCATGTTAGTGCCTCGCCCTATCTTTCATCCTCTTGTCACTCCTAGACCTGCAAAGCTTCAGATTTGGTGAAACTGTAAAGAGGTAGTGCTGGAAGAATGCACTACCTCTTTTGTATCGCTGTAAGTTTGATATAATTTAATTAAGATTAAACACTATAAAAA
>WFWQ01000041.1 GCA_015491015.1 Patescibacteria group bacterium
ACTATATGGAGCTAAAAGATTGGCTAATCCAAGATTCAAATTCTATCAAAGTTAAAGCTACCTTTCCTTTAGATCCTGAAGCTAAAGGCAAGCAGAAAATCAGAGAAGCAATTTCAAAGCTTAAAGTTAAAGAAAGATTTAAAGATTACACCCTTATAGAAGTTAAGACTTTAACTGGAAGAAAGCACCAAATTAGAGTTCAATTAGCTTCAAGAGGATTCCCAATCTTTGGGGATCTGCTTTATGGAGGCAAGATGGCTAAAGAAGAAAGAAAAGTTTTAAATCGCCATTTTCTGCATTGCTCCTACTTGAAATTTTGTGATTTAGATGGTAAAGAAAAAGAGTTTAAAGTTCCCTTACCTTTAGATTTAAGATTACTTTTAAATAAAATTCAAAAATCAAAAACATGAATATTGAGCTTTTAAATCAAATTACTAAAGATCATCTCAAAAAAGATCTACCTGAGATTAGACCTGGAGATAAAGTTAGAATTTTTTACTTAGTGTCTGAAAAATATGGCAAAGAAAAGAAAACTAAGACTCAAATCATTGAAGGGATAGTTTTAGCTAAAAAACACGGGAAAGGTATTAATTCCACAATTACAGTTAGAAATGAAGTAGCAGGAGTAGGGGTTGAATGGATATTGCCTTTACACTCTCCGAGAATAGAAAAGATTGAAATCTTGCAAAGACATAAAGTAAGAAGAGCTAAATTATACTTTTTAAGATATCTAAGCCCTAAAGAACTTAGAAGAAAACTTAAGCCTGTAAAGTAAATTTTAATGCCCAGGTGGCGGAATTGGTAGACGCGTGGCCTTGAGGGGGCCATGGGGTAAAACCCGTGAGGGTTCGAATCCCTCCCTGGGCACCAAAATAGGATTTGACATTTTAAAATTTGAGATTATAATCTCAAATTAGTTCTTTCAACAAGGAGGTAGATAGAATGTTAAACTTAGTAAAACCTACTACGGAAACAGAGAGGAAGTTAGCTAGGATTTTAGAGGAGATTTCTAAAGAAAAATGCTGCAAAAAGAGAAAAAAGAAAATTGGAAGGATCGCAAAATATCTAAGACATCACTTTAAAGCTAACGGCAAAATAAAAGAAATTGTTCTACCTGTTAGTCTGAAAAACACAGAAATCTCAAACATATTAAGGAGGCTGAGAATAGAAATTAAGTTTTCATCTTTACTATGATCCTGTGCCAAAGGGCCCAAAATTGGGCCCTTTTTTCTCTTAAATTAACTTAGCAACTAAATAACCTACTAAAATCATCAAAGCTATAGGAGGTAAAGCTGGCATAGGCTTTTCTTTGCTTTGAGAGAGAAAAATAAAAATACTCAAAAGAATCCCTAAAACAGAAAATAAAGCTACTATAATACCTTGTTCTAGTCCCTCCTTAAACAACACTGATGTTAAAAAAGACAAAGGAAAAAGCAAATCTCCTGCTCCTAAAATTATAAAGTTTTTAGCTTTATCTTCCTGATATTCTTGCAAAAGGTCTGAAGTTTTAGCCTTAAAAGAAACTCTTTTGGGCAAAATTAAACCTAAAGGTGCTTGAGCTTGAATCATAGCTTTAGCAGTATCTACCATATGTTTGGTAAAATAAACCGCAACAAAATCATAAACAGAAAGAAATACCAATAAAGCGACTCCTATTAGAGGGGTAATCAAAATACCAAGATGAAAGCCCATTCCTACTAAAGCAAAAATCAAAGCTAAATCATGGATTAGCCATAACTTAAACTTTAAAACCATCCCAATCAAAGCTAAAGTAATTACCAAACCAAACAAAGCAGAGCCCAGATTAATTTCCCAAAAAAGAGAATTGCCTATAAATAAGGCTAAGATCAAAAGGATTTTAAACAAAACTTTATTTAAAGCTCTTCTTTTTCTCAAAATATAAACTAAAACTAAGATTAAAAACAAAGCTACCCCAAAGCTAAATAAGATATCCTCTAAACTCAAACTTTTGCTTGGAGGAGTAAGGAGGAAGCTTAAACTTTTAAAAGCAGAAACTTTAAAATAGGTTAAAAACAAAAGCAAAAAAGAAAAAATACTAACTCCTAAAATTTCACTTAATATTCTTATCACAGTTTTTTATGTTATTATAAACTATAAGGGCAAAAGTATGAAAACTTTAACTAAAATCTTTCTCTCTTTAGGAGCATTGGTGACTCTAATTTTTTTTATCTATTTTGCACTCGTAACCAAAGAACCTGAAGAGTTAGGCTACGATCCTTTAGATATTAGCACTCCCCCTCAAGAAATGATAGAAAATCCTCCAATAATCCAACCAAAACCGGAAAAAGATTTAATTTTAGCCAAAGAACAAAATACTCAAAAAATTTACTGGCTTCAAAACGGAAAAAAGTATCCTATAACTTCTTCCGAAATTCTAAAATTGATGCAAGGAATCAAAGGATGGGAAGAAAACAAAATTCAAAATCTCTCCTCCCAAGAACTTTCTTTGTATCAACTCGGACCTACGATATTTGAACCTACTGAAAGATCAGATGGATTGCTAGTTAGAATGGAAGGGGCTCCTTATGTTTTTGAAATCAGAAAAGGAGGCAAAAGATTTTATGTTCCAGAAAGAGAATTTAAAGGAAGATCTTTAAATCCAAAAGATGTAATTTTAGTAAGTCCAAGATTAATTAAGCTTATGCCTTTTGGAGAAGGGGTTAAGCACTATACTCTGCAAGAAGCAGCTAAAGAAGGTTTGATACTGATAAAGAGTACAGGTAATTTTTTTAGAAAGATTGCAACTTTCAAACCTACTCAAACCTTCAAAGAGCATATAGCTATTAATATTGAAAAAGGAGATGTTTTAGTAAGCAAAGTCGGTAAACAATCTTTAGTAATAACTCAAGACTTCGAAGTATTCATTCCTAGAGAAACTACTCCTTCTTTAGAAGGATTAATGGGAGCTTGTATTGATAGGTACAAACAATGGCCTCAGGAAGAGGAAGTTTTAGATGTTACTTTAAATCTCAAAGATTGGCCTTTAAAGTTAGCTCAAAAGTTAAAAGACTTAATAGAGATCATAGATTTAAATAACCTTCATCAAGCTCAATATGCTCAAGAAGCAATTTGGAAAATTACAGATAATATTAAGATCAAAGAAGCTTCCAAAAAACTTCTAAGCTTAGCTAAGATAGATCCTAACCTAAACTACTCTTTCGTTCATCTATCTAATCCCAATCCTGTCCCCGATCAGACTAATTTTGTAGTTCCTCCTGAAATTTCAATCCCAGGAATAATAGCAAGACTAAAAAAAGAATGTCCTCCAACCCAAAACGCAGATTTGATAATTTGCAAAGAAGAAGCTAAGTTAGCTTTAACTTATTACTTGCTTCAAAAAGAAGTTCCTCACACTCAAGGTCAAAAGATAGACTCTCAAACTTTAAGCTTAATTTTAAGCTATTACTTTAGCTTTACTCCTTTGCATACTCTTCCTCCTAAGTTAAGCTCTGCTCAACTTTTTAGTCTTTTAGATAATCTATTAAAAGATTTAGAGCAAGAAGGTATTTTGGTGCCTAAGTTAAGGGTAGAAAAAGTTTTTACTTTACCTGAAAGAATAATTAAACAAGAAAGGGTTTTAATTAAAGCCGAAGGGCAAGGGATAAAAGCTTTAAGCTTAGAGATCCTAGATTTAACTCAAAAGTTAGTTTTAAAGAAAGAAAACATTTTTGGCAATGCTTTTGAATGGAATCTAAAAGATAACTCAGGGAGATTGGTAGAAAATGGATTTTACACTATTTACCTCAAAGTTAAAGGGTTCAGAGAAGAGGAGTTTAATGCAAAACCTATGCAAATTGTAATTAAAAGATAAGCTATACTCTTGAAATCCTTATAAATCCTGAACAAGGAATAATCTCTATCTCTCTTTTTTCAAGTTCGTCTAAAAAGAGATTCATTCCCAAAGAATCAGAAGACATATGTCCTGCAATCACTACATTTAAGAGGGACTTTTCAGCTTCCTCGCGATGTTTTTCTGACATATGCATACCTATTATAGTTCCTATCCCCACATCCGAAAGCTTTTGGTAAATCTCAGGACTCCCCTCAGTACCCCCTGTAATCTCAGTTAAGGCAATCCTTCCTGCTCTATTTTCCATACTTCCTGCAAAAAGCTTAGGCCCTATACCTAACCTTTCTGCGATTCGATACTCTGGAATCTGATACAATATCTCAAAGATATCTTTCACCCAGTAAGGTTGATTTTCTTTTAAAATCTTTTGTTCTAAAAACCTCGCTACCAAGTTATCTGAAGGAGTATGTACACACATTAAAGGAATATTTAAAAGCTGAGCTAAATCTACTACTCTATTGTGATTGCCAGGAGAAAGTCCCCTTGCTACTTCAGTGATCCTTTTTCGCAAAAGTCTTTCTGCAATGTGAATAGGAACCCCATATTTAGCTAAAAGCTCAACTTGCAAATCCATAACTTCATCTAAACCAGCTAAAGCGATCCCCCTGGGATGATGAGCTATTACTAAATCTACTCCTATTCTTTCGGCAATAAAAAGTTCGTCTCCATCTATATCTATACCAACTAAAACCTTCTTCACTTCCTTTTCTGGATCTCCAAACAAAATTCTTGTATCGGTATAAGGATGAGAAAGTCTTTCTTTATCAAAAAGCTCTTTTTTATTTTCAGGAAGCTTTTTATACTTATCTTTTACTCTTTCTAAGTATCTTTCAATTTCCTCTTTGCTTCTAAAATCAGTCTCTAAACCTTTTTGGATTGCAACTTCATATATTTCTTTGATCTTCATAGCTTTTAGTTTTTAATTTTTGCAAAATTTCTTTATACAAATTTAAAATTGCTTCTTTTTGTTGTTGGGGCAAGAATATCTCTTTTCGAATTTGAGCTTTCTTTCTTCTTAAGTATATTTTCAAACTTTTGGGCAAATGGAAATGCTTTCTCTTTGCCATTTAAGATTTTTAAATTTTTCCAAGTTAAGCTTTTCATTTTAAACAAGTTACTTGTCTTTATCAAGATATAAAGGAAAGCTTAAAGTAAACCTGGTTCCAACTTTCTCTATACTTTCTACCAAAATCTTACCCCCCATCCTTTCGGTAAGCTCTTTTGCAATCCACAAACCCAAACCTGTGCCTGGAATGCCTGCAGTCTCTCTGGTTTTTACTCTAAAAAACTTAGTAAAAAGCTTAGCCTGAGCTTCAGCAGGAATACCAATACCAGTATCTTCTACTGCAATAAAATACCTTTTTTTATTAAGATCCGGCCTCAAGATTACTCTCACCTCTCCCTTTGGAGTATACTTGATTCCATTGTGAACTAAGTTAAACAAAATTTGTCTTAATCTATTGGGATTAACCTTTAAGAAAACATTCCTTTTCTCTCCTTCAAAGATCAACTTTAGATTCAAACCTTTTTCTTCGGCTTTTCCTTTCAACTCTTCTAAAACTTCTATGGTTATCTCTAAAGGATTTACCAATTTTGGAGTTAAATCTAACCTTCCCTGTTCAATTCTTGCTACTTCCAGAATGTCCTCAACTAGATTGCTCAAATTTTTAGCTGAAAGCTCCACTCTTTCTAACATTTCCTTTTCTTCTTCGTTAAGCTTACCTTCAATTTTTTCTTTGAGATAACTAATATATCCTCTAATGTTGGAAATAGGATTTTGAAGCTCGTGAGTTGCCATTCTAATAAACTCATCTTTAGCTTTGTCTAACTCCTTTAACTTTTGACTCAAAGTTACATACTCAAACAATCTAGTATGGTGTAAGATCAAAATTAAACTTCCAAAGATAGCTAAAATCACCATAAGGTAAGCTCGGTTGGTAACTTCGATGGTTAACCTGTCCACATTAGCCAAAGAAAACTTTAAAGCTATCAAGCCTAACTTTTCTCCATCTTTACTTAAAGGTTTGATAATATTCCAAAGCCTAAAACCTTGTTCATCTACTAAGAGATTAGCTATCGGTTGGTTTTGAGAAAAAGCTAAAGCTAAAGCTGGATCTGAAGCTCTAAAGTTAATCTCCTCAGGAAAAGAAGAAGCTATAATCTTAAACCTGCCTCCTCTTTCTTCGATTAACACTCTAAGCTCTTTTATTTCTGGATTTTTAGAAGCAATCTCTTCGATCTTTTTCTGTAATAAAGAAGGATCTTTAAGTTCTTCTTTAATTAGAGTCTCTAAAATATTAGCTACCAAAACTGCTTTGTTTTGAAGATCTAAATCGGTAAGTCTTTTAAAGGCATTTAAGATATAAAAGGTGTTATACCATAAGATCAAAGGAATAAAAACTAAGAGAGAAAGAGAATACAAAATCCCTGGGTATCTTCTTATAAACTTAAAAGGATAAAAAAAGGTTTGTTTAAACCCCATGCTAACTTATAATCTAATCCTCTTTTGCCTTAAGTTTAAAAACACTCCTATCAAAGTTAAAGCTAAACCTAGACTAAAGAAGATCAAAGAGCTAATCAATAAGATGAAACTCTTTTCTAACTTTTCTATGGCGGGAACCCTCTGAAGTGAAGCTTCCCCTCCAAATATTCGGACAATCTCTTTTCCTCTTTTGATAAACTCAAAAGGTTCTGAAATCTTATCAATCTCTCCTGAACCTTTGTTAATAGTAGCAAACACTTGATGCACTCCATCTTCTAAATCTTTATCTAAAATATAACTCCAATTACCGTAAGCATCTGCTCTAGCTATTACAATTAAAGGTGAAAAGATATGTAAAGTTACAAAAGTAAAAGGCAAAGCTTTGCCTTCAATTCTCAAGCCTAAAGTTTGCTTTTCAGGAATCTCTATAACTTCTACCTTTTCTATTTTTATCTCTGGAGAAGGAGGTATCTTTGCTTTTCTTGGATCTTCAAACTTAATCTTAGCTCCTAAAGAAGGATTTAAAGGATCTAAACCTTCCTCTAACTCTGAGGAATCCAAGATACCATCTTGATCGGTATCGGGATTGAATGGATCAGTTCCTAATCTTAATTCTTCTTTATCTATGATCCCATCTTGATCTGAGTCTTTAAGCAGTTCTTTTTCTAAATTTTCCAACTCTCTTAAGTCTTCTTTTAGTCTCTGTTCTGTAGCTCTGATCAAGTTCTCTATAGCCTGAGTTGCAAGTTTAACTTTAATTTGCTCTTGTGGAGATAGAACTTTAGAGAGCTTTTCTTCAACTTCCCTTCTCTTTTTTTCAAAGCTTTTGGTCAAAAGTTCTGGAACTTTTTCTTTTTCTCTCTCTAATACTTCTTTTGCTTCTTTAGAAACTTTAGAGACTTCTTCTTCTAATTCCTCCAACACTTCCTTAACTTTTTCTTCTTTTTCCAACTCTTCCTTTTGTTTTGCTATAACCTTTTTAATTTCTTCTTTAACCTTTTCTAGCTCTTCTTTTACTTCTTCTTCTTTATCTTCTACTTTTTCAAGTTGCTCTTTAAGTTGCTTTTCTTTTCTTCTTGCCTTCTCATCTTTTTCCTTAGGTATATTTTTAATCCAAACTTTAATCTTTGTTCCCCAATAAGGTTGTTTCAAATCTGTGTTAAAGATCTTTACTTCTAAAACATAGGGTCCGGAAGGAAAGTTTTTAGCTTTAAGTTCAGTTTTCCATAAGTTTCCTTCTTCTCTTTCAAAACTCCCTCCATAGATTTTGGTTAGAGAGGTTGGTTTTCTCAAGTAAAGTTCTACTTGAGAGGCTCCCTCAACCTCAAAGAGAATCTCTTTTTCTTCACTTATTTCCTCTCCAGGAGAAAGATTTAAAAATTTTCCTTTAGGTAAAGACTCAAAAATATCTTTAGCTTCTCTAACTTCTACTAAATTAACTTTCTTTTCCTTTCGGATATCATTTGTTTTTCTCTGCTCTAAATCTTTGACTCTAGACTTTAAATCTTGTTGAAGTTTTTCAGCCCTTTCTTCCACCCTTTTTCTAATTTCCATTATCCTTTTATCTTCATCTTCAAAATCTTCTTTAATTTCTATATCCATCAATCCTTTAGCCTGATTGAAAGCTAAAAATAAAATTAAAACCGAAATTAAGACCTTAAAAAAGTTTATCATAAATTTGCCTTACTATTTTTCTGTCATCCCAAGGTATTTTTTGACCTTTAGCTAAACACATCAAAGGCTCAGCTCCTTTTCCAGTGATAATAATTAAGCT
>WFWQ01000042.1 GCA_015491015.1 Patescibacteria group bacterium
CCTTAAGGTTATCTTCTATCTTTTTCCATACTTTGAGTTTAATTTTGTTGAGCTCTCTAGTTTTAAAAATTTTTAAATCTTACCAAACTTTAGCTTTCGCTTTAATATTTTTTTCTTTTACCTTCCAAGGAATCTTAAGCGGAATTTTAGCTTTAGAATCAAGCTTAATTTTGCTTGGATTTCTAATCTTTATAATTTTGCTTTTAAAGCTTAAGGACAACCCCAATAACTCAAACTTAGCAATATTAACCGGAACAACTTTAGGAGTTACCGCTAACTTTTCTCCTTCAGTTTTTATTGTAGCCTTACCTTTACTTGTTTTTTCTTATTTTCAAACTCAAAGAAAAAAAGAGTTGCTTTCTGCTTGCCTTTGGAGTTTAGGAACTTCAATTTGGTTCTTTTTGCCTTCTTTAATCTTCCTGGAAAGTCATTCTAAAGTAGAGATTGACTTTAAAGATTCTGCTTTAAAGTTTTACCAAAACCTTTTAACCTTTTCTCCAATTTTGCTCTTAGCTTTAGGAACTTACCTTTTAAAAACTATATTTGAGAAAATCAAAGGCAAAAACTTCCCTCCAGAATTTTTATTTTTGATTTTATTTTTTTCTATCCCAATTGGAGCAAGCTTTGACTTTCCAGAGAGAACTTCTTTGGCTTTGATCTTGCTTCCTCTCTCTATTCTTTCAGCTCAGGAGTTGATCACTCTAATCTCTCAGGTTAAAAAAGATAAAATTCTTTGGGGTTTAGCTTTTGTCACCTTAATATTTGTAACTTTACTCCCTACTAATCACTTTTTAAAATTAATCTTCAACTCAAACTCCCAATATTATCAAGACCAAGAAAAAGCAGAATACGTGAAAAGCAAATATCCTAACTATAAAAAATATCTCGCTTACTCAACTGTAAACTTTAGAGAAAGAGCCGAAGTTTTAAAGTTCTTAACTTCTTCTGAAAAAGAGGTTACTTCTCTTTTGCCTTTTTCTGAAATTGAAAAGATAAAAATTGAAAATCAAAGCTTCATTTGGATCTTAGAAAAGGATACCAACCTTTTATTGAAACTGCTTCAAACTTTGCCCAAAAAAGAGTTAAAATATGAAAATGGAATAAGTTTCATTTTAATAAAGTAATCTCTATGAAGTTAGCTCTAATCTCAGATACTCATGACAATTGGACCTTAATCTCAAAGGCTTTAGAAATTATCCAAAAAGAAGATTGTAAGCTTTTAATTCATTGCGGGGATATTTCAGCTCCTATTACTTTAGAATTTATCGCAGACAACTTCAAAGGACCTTTCCATTTTTGCTTTGGTAATGTTGATGGAGATAAACTTTTAAGCTACCAAAAGATTCAAGATAAAAAGAATGTTATCTGTCATGGTTCTGTCCTTGGAGAACTGGAAGTAGAAAATAAAAAGATAGCCTTTCAACATTATCCTCAAATTGCAGAAAATTTAGCTTTAACTCAAAAATATGACTACGTGTTTTATGGACATACTCACAAATTTGATTCCAGAGAGATAGGAAAAACTAAAATAATCAACCCCGGAAATCTTTGTAACATCAAGCATCCTCCAAGTTTTGTAATTTTAGATCTAAAAAGTGGAAAACTTCAAAAGATTGATTTTTAAAACTTTTAGGTTAAAATCACAATTAGCAATTTGAAAGGAGGGAAAAGATATGAAGAAAGTTAACCTTTCTCTCGATGGCGAAGGGAGAGTAAGTTTTGCAGGCAGAATAATTTTTGAAAGGTACCGGGAATTCCAAAACGGGAGACTCAAGAGAGAAAGAACCATAGGAAAAACTAAAGATTACCCTTCGTGTTGTGAAGCCTACTTAGAAGGACAAGGAACTTTTCTGTGCCCTTGCGGAAGGCACTTACTCTTAGCTTTAGTAATGGAAGATCCTAAATTAGAAACAAAAAGTATTCTTATTAGAGTAGTAGAAATACCTTTTGGGTGGAAGTGATTAAGAGGTAGCCAAAAGGCTACCTCTTAATTTAATCCAAATTATGCTTTTACCAGGCGAGGAATACCTATTATTA
>WFWQ01000043.1 GCA_015491015.1 Patescibacteria group bacterium
AAGAAGAGGAGATAATCTTTACTCAGTTTAAAGAAGGTAAAGTAAAAAGTAAAGTGTTGAAAAAATTAATTTAAAGCTTTTATGCCTAAAGAATTAAAAAAAGATCTAACTTTTAAAGAAGCTTTTACAAGATTAGAAGAGATAGCTAAAATTTTAGAAGAATCAGAAGTTGACTTAGAAGAGGCTATAGAACTAGTGAGGGAGGCTAAAGAATTAGAAAAGTTTTGCAAAGAAAAACTTAATCAGTTTGAACTTAAAATTTCAAAGATATTTATAGATAAAGCACAATGATGACAAATCAAGCTAAAAAGTTCATTCTTCTTTTATTTGTTTTTTCTTTAGGATTTTTTAGTGGATCTTTTCTCCAAAAGCAGTTTGGTGATCTTAAAGAAGCTCAGGAGATAGAAAAAACCTCGAAGATTGACCTTTCTTTATTTTGGGAAGCTTTAGATAAATTAGAAAAGAAGTTTATTAATAAAGATAAAATTGACTATCAAAAGCTTTTATATGGAGCTATTTCTGGAATGATCTCTGCTTTAGGTGATCCTTATACTACTTTTTTAGATCCTCAAGAAACGAAGATGTTTTTGGAAGATGTTTCCGGAGAATTTGAAGGGGTAGGAATGGAGGTGGGGATAAGAGATGGACTACCTACTGTGATCGCTCCTTTGGAAGGAACTCCTGCCTTTAAAGCAGGGTTAAAGCCTGGAGATAAGATTCTAGCTATAGATCAAGTTCCAACTAACAATATGTCTTTGGAAGAAGTAGTCAAGAGGATCAGAGGCCCAAAAGGAACGCGAGTTACTTTGACTATATTGAGAGAAGGATGGAGTGTTCCTAAAGATTTTCAGATAAGGAGAGATAGAATTAAGATTCCAGCTCTGAGGTTTGAAATGAAAGAAGGAGATATAGCTTATGTAAAAATTTATAACTTTTCTTCTTTGTTGGATTATGAATTTAGAAAATTAGCTTTAAAACTTTATCAACAAAAGGTAGATAAGATAATTTTAGATTTAAGAAACAATCCGGGAGGGTATTTTAGAGTGGCTGTGAATTTAGCGGGATGGTTCATAGATAGAGGAAAATTGATTGCTATAGAAAGATTTGGAGACGGAAGAGAAAACTTATATAAATCTCCAGGGCCTGCCAGATTAAAATATACTAAAGTTGTAGTTTTAATTAACCAAGGATCAGCTTCAGCCTCAGAGATATTAGCTGGAGCTTTAAGGTATTATACAAAAGCCAAGTTAGTAGGGGAAAGATCTTTTGGCAAAGGTTCGGTGCAAGAGATGATTAGACTTAAAGATGGATCTGCTTTAAAGGTTACCATTGCTCATTGGTTGACTCCAGATGGGACTCTGATTGAAGGTAAAGGTTTGAAGCCAGATGTGGAAGTTAAGAATCTAGAAGATAGTCAAGAAGATTTGCAATTGAAAAAAGCTATTGAAATTCTTAATAGCTCTTCTTAAAATTGTTTCTGTTAAAATAAATAAAAAAGGTTTATGAAGGTAATTTTAATTCAGGATGTCCCTAACTTAGGGAAAAAATATGAAGTAAAGGAGGTAAAAGAAGGGTTTGCTAAAAATTTTTTGTTTCCTCGCAAATTAGCTAAGCCTGCTACTCCTGCAAACTTAAATTGGTTAGAAAGAGTTAGAGCAAAAATTGAAGAGAAAGCGGAAAAAGACCTTCTTCAAGCTCAAGAGATTGCTAAAAGTTTAGATGGAAGAGAGATAGAAATGAAGGTTAAAGCTGATGATACCGGAAGCTTGTTTTCTAAAATTACAGCTTCTAAAATTGCTAAACATTTGCAGAATTTAGGCTTCAAAGTGAAGAAGGAAAATATAAAGTTAGAAGGTCCAATTTCTAAATTGGGAGAGTATAGAGTGGTTTTAAATTTAGAACATGGATTGGAAGCTGAAATTACTTTGTTAGTTAATCCTCAAGAGGAGAAAAAATAAACTTTTTTAAAGTGGCAAGATACATCTTTATCATTGGAGGAGTGATGTCGGGAATTGGTAAAGGAACGATTACAGCTTCAATTGGTAAGATTTTAAAGAGTAAAGGATACAAAGTTACCTGCATTAAAGCTGATCCTTATCTGAATGTAGATGCAGGAACAATGAACCCTACCGAGCACGGAGAAGTTTTTGTAACTAAAGATGGGGTAGAAACCGATCAAGATATAGGAACTTACGAAAGATTTTTAGGTGAAGAGTTGAGTTCTTTAAACTATTTAACTTCCGGAAAAGTTTACCTCTCGGTTTTAACTAAAGAAAGAAACTTAGAGTATGGAGGAAAGTGTGTAGAAGCTGTTCCTCACATTCCCGAAGAGATCATCTCTCAAATCAAAAAGTGTGCAAGAGAAACTAAAGCTGACTTTGTTTTAGTAGAGATTGGGGGAACGGTGGGCGAGTATCAAAATCAGATGTTTATGGAAGCAGCCAGAATGATGCACCTTAAAGAGCCTAATAAAGTTTTGTTTGTGTTAGTTAGTTATTTGCCAATTCCCCAAACTATCGGTGAGATGAAGACTAAACCTACCCAAACAGCGTGCAGGCTCTTAAATGAAGCTGGTATTCAACCAGATATCATTATTGGGAGAGCAGAATGTATTTTGGATTTTCCTCGGAAGAAGAAAATTGCTACTTTTTGCAATGTAGATGAAGAAGATGTAATTTCTTCTCCAGATGTTGAAAACATCTACGAAGTTCCTTTAGTTTTAGAAAAAGAAAATCTGGGCGATAAGATCTTGAGAAAGTTTAATTTGAGAGCTAAAAAGAAAAATCTTTTAGATTGGGAAAAGCTAATTTCTAAAATTAAAAATCTCAAAAAGAAGGTCAAAATTGCTATCGTTGGAAAATACTTTGAGATAGGAGAGTTTACTTTATTAGATTCTTATATTTCAGTTATGGAAGCTATAAAGCATTCTGCTTGGACTAATAATGTTTTGCCGGAAATTGTTTGGGTTTCTGCGTGGGAATTTGAGAAAAGCCCTCAAAAATTAAGCGAACTTTCTAATTATTCTGGAGTAATAGTTCCTGGCGGTTTTGGAAAGAGAGATGTAGAAGGTAAAATTTTAGCTATAAAGTTTTGCAGAGAAAATAAAATTCCTTATTTAGGGCTTTGTTTTGGGTTACAGTTAGCTGTAATAGAGTTTGCTAGAAATGTAGCTAATATTAAAGATGCAACTTCCAGGGAGTTTTCTGAAGAAGGGGAGTTAGTAATTGACTTTATGCCAGAGCAAAAAGCTTTAATTAGAGAGAAAAAGTATGGAGGGACAATGAGGTTAGGAGAATATAAGCTTAAGCTTTTTCCTAAGACCTTGGCATTTAAAGCTTACCAAAGATTTTATCCTCAGTTAAAAGAAAATCCTGTGGTTTTAGAAAGGCATCGTCATCGTTACGAGGTTAATCCTGAATATGTAGAAATTTTAAAAGAAAAAGGTTTAGTGATTTCAGGAATTAATCCTGAAAGAGATTTAGTGGAGATTATAGAGTTGAAAGACCATCCTTTCTTTTTAGGAACTCAGTTTCATCCTGAGTTTAAATCTCAACTTTTAAAGCCTCATCCTTTGTTTTTTGAGTTTATTAGGGCTTCAATCAAAAATCTAACTTTTTAAATTACTTCTACAACTTTTATTTTCTTTCTCTTCCCGGTAAAAGTAGTTTTTCTTTTTTCTCTAAATTTCACTATTCCATCTTTTAAAGCAAAAAGAGTGTAATCTTTACCTATGCCTACATTTTTTCCAGGATGAAAGTGGGTTCCTCTTTGTCTGACGATAATATTTCCCTTTTTAGCTTTTTGGCCATCGTGAATTTTTACTCCTAAATATTTTGGCCTTGAGTCTCTTCCTAATTGAGTTGATCCTGCAGATCTTGTCTTTGCCATAGTTTTAGATTAAAATTTTAAATTAGTTTAGCTAAAACTTTTAAAGATGTCAAAGGGTTGGTGGGGCTTGAAGCTTTTGATTATTTTAGCTTTAGTTTTGTTAGGAGTTTTTTCTTTTTTAGTAGGTTTTATAGTAGGAAGCTCAAATTCTTACCAAATTAAAGTAGAAATATTAAATGGAGAGCTTAAAGATTAAGCATATAGCTTTAATTCCAGATGGAAATAGAAGGTGGGCTAAAGCTAAAGGTTTAGATACTCTAAAAGGGCATAAAAGAGGCTTGGAAAAAATATTTCAGTTAGCAAAGTGGTGCAAAGAGGCTAAAGTGAAGTATCTGACTGTTTTTTGTTTTTCTACTGAAAATTGGCAGAGGCCCAAAAGAGAGGTAAGTTATTTAATGGAGCTTTTTAAAGAATATTTCAAAAAAGACTTAAAAAAGCTTAAAGACGAAAAGATAAAAGTTAAAGTAATTGGAGATAAAAAAAGACTCCCTCAAGATTTAAGGAAAGCTGTAGAAGATTTAGAAAATTCTTCTTTAAAAAAAGGTTTTTTACTTCAAGTTAACTTAGCTTTAAGCTATGGAGGAAGGTGGGATATTTTGGAAGCGGTTAGAAAGATTTTAGAAAAAAGATTAGATCCTAAAAATCTTACTTTAAAAGTCTTTGAGCAGTATTTATCTACTAAAGGAATTCCAGATCCAGATATTTTAATTCGAACTGGTAAAGAAATCAGAATCTCTAACTTTTTAATTTGGCAATCTGCTTACTCTGAGCTTTTTTTTGTTAAAAAATATTGGCCTGACTTTACAAAAAGAGATTTTAAAAATATACTCAAAGAGTACACTAAAAGACAAAGGAGATTTGGCAGATAGAGGAGGGGAGAAGGATGAAACTTGAAAACTTATTTACTACTCCAACCTTCTTAACTTTAATAAGACTTCCTTTAGGAATTGCAGGTTTGGGGAGTCTGTTAGAAGGAAGATACAAATCTGCTTTAGTTTTGCTGATCTTAGCAGGGTTAAGTGATGTATTAGATGGGTGGTTGGCAAGAAAGCTTAAAGAAGAAACTTTAGAAGGTAAAATCTTAGATCCGGTTATAGATAAACTTTTAGCTTTTTTATTCTTGATATTCTTTGCTTCCAAATACATCTCTTGGATCTTTATTGGTTTATATATCTTAGGAGAACTTTATACCGGATTTATTGTTTTGCTTTATGTGTTAGCTACTAAAGAAATGGTTCCCATTTCAGAGTTTGGAAAGTTGAGAGCTATTTGCTTTGTAATCTCGATAGTTTTTTTGATGATAGGGGAAAGTCAAGGGAAGGAAGATTTTATTGATTGGGGTAGAGCTTTCTTTGGTTTAATGTTTTTAAACTTTATTATTGCTTCTTTTGGGTATTATATTCCTTACATTAAAATGCACTTTCCCGATCCACCAGAGTAAAAATTAAGCGAACTTTGAGAGAGAAAAGGTCCTGCATTTAAATTGCAGGGCCTCTTTTTATTTAAAGTATTTTTTGTGAATTTCTTTTAGCCTTTTAGAAGTGACATGAGTGTAAATTTGGGTGGCTGTAATAGTTTTATGGCCTAAGAACTCTTGAACCGTTCTAAGGTCTACACCTTGAGATAAAAGATAAGTAGCAAAGCTGTGTCTTAAAACATGAGGAGTAGTGTTAGCTGGTAATCCTGCCAAAAGGGCATATTTTTTAACCATCTTTTCCACCCATCTTGGAGTTAGTCTTTTATCTGCTCCCTTAGGAGCTCTATAATTGATAAATAAGGGTTTTTCTTTGTCAGTTCTGCTTTCAAGATATTTTCTTAACCATTCTACAGCTCTTTTAGAAAGATATACTGTTCTTACTTTTCCTCCTTTACCAATGATTGAGAATTCTAAATCTTGAGTTTTGGGAGTAATTTTAATCTGATCTCTGTTTAAGGCAACTAATTCTGAAATTCTCATTCCAGTTGAAAATAAGACTTCTAAGATTGCTCGATCTCTTAGCCCCGTCTTAGTAGAAATGTTAGGTATCTCAAAAAGTTTTTGGAGTTGTTCTAAGGTTAGGAACCTTACTTCTTTTTCTTTTTTGTGTTTGGGAAGCTTTACTTTTTCAGGAGGCAGGCTTTCAATATTTTTTTCTGCAAAGAAGGTTAACAAAGATCTCAAAGCTATCAGATAATAGTTTTGAGTGCTTTTTTTGAGTTCTTTTCCTTCAATAGTTTTTACTCCGCGAGAAAGGAAGACTTTATATTCCCAAATGTGTTCTGGGGTTAACTCTTTAGGAAGGAGATTTTCTAGTCTTTTATATTTAAGCCAATCTACAAACTTTTTAATAAATCTTTGGTAGTTTTCTTGAGTTTTAGAGGAAAGTCCTTTTTCAATATCTAACCAGTCCAAAAAATCAGGAATATATTCAATTATAGGTTTTTGTTCTCCCATTATAATTTTTAATTTTGCATTTTGCTAACTTTTGTTAAAAGTTTGCAAAATGCTCAAGAACTTAAGAGAATCTAAATAAGGTTCTCTTAAGTTCAATTATCCGAACTTTTTGATCTCCTTTTTTATTATACTCTACTCTCTATCTTTAAGCAACTTTTAAAAGCCCGCCTCTAATCAAGACAAGCTTGCATTCGTTTTTCCTTCTGTACCTTTGCGAGGTTCTGATTTGAATTACAGCTTATTTCAAATAGAATTTCAAAAGTTTTTACTTAAGGTTCTTTTTTAACATCTTTTATCTTCTGAGAGATAAAATCAAATATCTGGTTGATTAAGTTAGTTAAGAGTTCTTTGGCTTTTTG
>WFWQ01000044.1 GCA_015491015.1 Patescibacteria group bacterium
ATCTTATTAATTGAACCTACATTCAAATGATAAACCAACTAAAATAACCTGTCAAATTTGACAAGTAAGATGTTTTTACCATAAACTTTAACGTAAAAACGCTAACTGCTTTTATGAAAAAAGAATTACTCAATTCCACATCACTAAAGGAGAAAAGTATTTTATAGCAGAAGGTATCGACCTTCCTATTGTAACTCAAGGGAAGACTTTAGAAGAACTAATAAAAAATATCCAAGAGGCTGTAGAACTACATCTTGAAGGAGAAAATCTTGAGGAGTTTGATTTAGATTCTAATCCAGCTATTTTAATCAACTTAGAAGTCCCTCTTCTATCTTATGAAAAAACTTAAAATCCTATCTGGGAAGGAAATTGTTAAAATTTTTGAGAATTTTGGTTTTGAAGTAGCAAAACAAAAGGGAAGTCATTTGAAATTAGGAAGAATTACTAAGGACAAAACTAAACAAACTTTAACCATACCTCTCCACTCAGAATTAGATAAAGGGACAATCAAAGCTATTTACAGGCAAGCTTTCAAATATATTCCTGAAGAGGAATTAAAACCTTATTTTTATCATCCAAATTCTTACGCTTTAAATTTAAAAATTTCTTTCGATCTTGTACTGTACCAACACAACTTCTCTTTCAAATCTTTCTAAAAGCCATTAGCATTTACATTGAATTAAGTTTTCTAAAATTTCTCTTAACTTAATATTAGCTACTCCAACCACTTTATCTGCTCCCCCATAATATACAAACAAAGTATCTTTAATTATTACCGCTCCACAAGGGAAAACCACATTAGGAACTTGGCCTTCTATTTCCCAATCTTTTTCTGGTTCTAAAATTGGATAATAAGATCTGCATAAAATTTTGGTAGGATCTCTCAAATCTGCTAATATAGCTCCTACTCTATATTTATGATCTTCGGCTGAAACTCCATGGTAGAGAATTAACCAGCCGTAAGAAGTTCTTAAAGGAGGAGAAGCTATTCCTACTTTCCAAGAATCCCACCAACCAGGCCGAGGCAAAATCCATCTTGTTTCTTCTAGCCAAGTATTTTCAAACTCTAAATCTCTTTGAAAAGATAAATCTATGTCTGTTCCGCCTCTATGAATAATCACATAACAACCTTTAATCTTTGCAGGAAACAAAGCTGCATCCTTATCATCTATGTCTGGAGGAGAAATTAGCTTAGGCTTAGCCCAGTTCCAGTTGTGATTTATAAAATCTTTTTCTCTTATCCAAGTTAGAGCCACTCTTGGAGGATTTTTACCGTCGAAAGCTGTATAAAGCATATAAATTTTATCTCCAATCTTAGTTAACCTCGGATCTTCAACTCCAGAGTTAGCTCCTTCAACTAACTTTTGTTCAAAAGGCTCTCTAGGAACATAGATAGGTTTTGGTAACCTCAAATCAATATTTATCCCATCTGAACTTTCAGCTAATCCAAAAACCGAAGTGTTATCTTCAGACATTGCTCTGTAAACTAAATAAACTTTATTTCTTAAATAAATGGCTCCTGGATTAAAAACAGCTTTTGATTCCCAAGGATGATCTTTAATTGGCTCTAAAATTGGTTCTTCTTTTACTCTTTTTAAATAAAACCTTCTAGCTTTTATCTTAAGCTTTTGCAAAAGTTCATTTAAATCAATCTTAGCTAAACAACAAGTAGTGTCCGCAGCTCCATAATAAAGATAAACAACTCCTTCTTTGATTAAAGCTCCCGAAGGAAAGATAACATTAGGAACCATTCCGTGCCTCTCGTAGTACTCTTGAGGATACATTAAAGGAAATTCGGTTCTACCTACAATCTTAAAAGGATTTTCCAAATCCAAAAGCACAGCTTCTACAGTAAATAACCTTTGAGGAGAGAAGTAATCTTTAATGTAAGAATAAAACAAAAGCCAGCCTTCAGGAGTTTTTAAAGGAGGAGATCCAACTTCAATGTGATCTTGAGGATTTCTTCTCAAAGGTAAAGCAAAATCTTGAAACCTTTGATACCAATTTTCCCAAAGCTCCAAATTCCAAAGATCTTCTTCTTTATCTAAAACTCTGATGCAAATTTCAGCTGGAGGTAAATCTGTATTAACAGTTAAAATTGCCCAAACTTTTCCTTTAATCTTCTCTGGAAAAAGAGCCATAGCTTTAGCGTTGAAAGGAGTAACTAAGTGTTTTTCTTTAACTGATCTCAAGTTCTCAGATATAGCTACTCCCACTCTAATTGAACTCGCTTGAGGAGGCCAACTACCTAAAGCAGTGTAGAAAATATAATAATTTTTACCTAACTTAGTAATCCTGGGGTCTTCGCAACCAAACCTTTCCCATTCTTCTTCGGACACTATAAATCTTCTGCGGTTATAAAAATCTATCCCATTTAAGCTTTCTGCAATTCCCACATCCGAAACTCTTAACACCATTTGAGCTGAAGTGTGATAATGAGGCAAAGAGATTGCTCTATAAAGCAAGTAGATATTTCTACCAACTTTAATTGGACATCCATTAAAAACCGCTTCAGCTTCCCAAGAATGAGAAGACTCAGGAGCTAAAATTGGATTTTTTTCAAATCTTTCTATCATAAACCTACTTTATTCCTTTTTTAACTTTAACCTTTTTAAATTGCATTGTTGGTTTAGCTTGCCTCATTAGAGCTGAAAGGAATTCCTCTAAATCTGCAAAAGATACGCTGATAAAGCTATCTGCAGATCCATAATAAACTAAAATTTTGCCATCTTTAATTATAGCTCCAGAAGCATAAACTACTCCAGGTTTGAAACCATTAGTTTGATAATCTTCATCGGGTTCCAAAATAGGATTTCTGGAAATAAAAATAATATTTTCAGGATTTTCTTTTTCTAAAAGCATTACCCCAACTTTGTATTTTCCAAAATCTCCTTTTTCTTGAGCATGATAAAATAAAAGCCACCCTAACTTAGTCTTCAAAGGAGGAGCACCAGCTCCTCTAACCCACCCTTCCCATCTATCTTCGGGATCAGAAATGTATCCAGAATAAAAGCTTTGAATATACTCTCCAGGTTTAAACTCTAAAGTTTCTCTGTACTCAATTAAAATTTTCGGCGAGATGCTATGTAAAATTGCATATTTTCCTTTAATTTTCTCTGGAAAAATAACCCAGTTTTTATGAATTTCACCTGGAGGAGAAATTAAAGTAGGTTCTTTCCATTTCCAGTTTTTGTTTAAGAAATCTTCAACTTTAATTGAAGTTAAGCCAATTCTAATTCCCCCATCTAAAGCGGTATAAGTCATATAAAGAGTATCTTCTTCTCCTACTCTTACAATTCTTGGATCCTCAGCTCCTCCTAAACCAAACCCTGAACCATAAGTGTAAGGAAGATAACAAAGATAACTTTGAGAGTCTGAAGAAATTTTTTTGTGCTCGTAAATTGGATAAGATAATCTTTCTGTGATAGTAAATCCATCCTCAGAAATAGCATATCCTAACCTTGAAATTCCATCTTTACCTATAGCTCTATAGATAATGTGAACTTTGTTTTCTAAAAGAATTACTCCAGGATTAAAAGTTTGCCAAGCTTCCCACTCGTTTTCAGGATTGGGAGCTAAAATGATATTTTCTTCTGGTTTTTGAAGAGCTACAGTTTCAACTTTTACCTTTTTGACTACCTTTCTCTTACCTCTTTTTCTAACTTTATATTGCTTTTTATTTAAAACTTTTCTCTTTTTCTTCTTTAGCGCCACAATTTTTAAATTAAAAGCTACTTTTATAAGCTTTTTAACCTTTTTTTAAACATAATAAATTTTCTAATTAATATTTAGGTTGCAACTTTCTTTAAAATATTCTATCAAATAGATTTCAAATTGACAAAAAGAAATAGAAAAGTTATCATAATAAAAGTTTTATAA
>WFWQ01000045.1 GCA_015491015.1 Patescibacteria group bacterium
CTTCTATTCCTTTGAATATTTAAAATTTTTCCCAAACCTACAATCTCATCTTTTCTTAAAACCTCAACTTTCAATCCTCTTTCAAAGTACCCTTTTAAAACTCTACCTCCTACAATTTGCCTATTTTTCTTTTTAACAAAGGTTTTTAAAATTTTCAACTCTCCCACATCTTCTCTCACTGTTTCTTTAGGAAGCTTGTCTAACATTAGCTCTTTAATCTTCTCAGTTAAGTGATAAATAACATCAAAGGTGTAAACTTTAAACTCTCTTTCTACCAAAGATTTAATTGATCTTTCAGGCCTGACTCTAAAACAAACAACTTCAGCTTTAGCTTCTTTAGCTAAATCTAACTCATTTTTAGTTAAAGGACCAATTCCCTTTCCTATAATTTCAATTTTAACTTTATCTTGAGGCAAAGAGTTAACTATTGCTTCTACAGCTTCTAAGGTTCCAATAGTATCTGCTTTTATTATCAACTTTAAAACTGGGAGCTCTTTTTGCTCAACTTTTCCCTTTTCTATTTCCAAAGATAAATCTTTTTCTTCTTTGACAAACTCTTCAGCCTCAGAAAGAGAAGCAAACTCTTGAAACCTTTCCCCAACCTGAGGAACAGATTTGAAACCTAAAACTAAAGCTGGAGTTGAGGGGTAAACTTTTCCTTCTAAGGAATTACCTAAAAAGTCAGTTAACTTTCTAATTTTAGCTACAGCAGTCGAAGTAGCTATTATTTTGCCAACTTCTAAACTTCCCTCTTCTAAAATTATTGTAGCTAAAGGCCCTTTTTTAGGATCTAAGTAAGATTCTAAGACAAATCCTTTAGCTGGCTTAGAAATATCAGTTTTCAAGTTTTTCATTTCAGCTACCAATAAAATTATATCTAAGAGATCTTTAATTCCTTCTCCAGTTTTAGCTGAAACTTTAACTACCGGAACCTCTCCTCCAAAATCTTCTAAATTTAGCCCTGCTTTTTGAAGTTGCCCTTTTACTATCTCGGGAGCTGAAGTAGGTAAATCTATCTTGTTCAAAACCACAATTGGAAAAACTTTAGCTTCTTTAGCTATTTTTATGCTTTCTTTAGTTTGTTCTTTTACGCCTTCTGAGCTATCAACTACAATTAAAGCTATATCTGCAACTTGAGCTCCTCTCGCTCGCATAGTTAAAAAAGCTTCGTGTCCTGGAGTGTCTATAAAGGTTATCTTTTTTCCTTGATGTTCAACTTCGTAAGCTCCCAGATGTTGAGTTATCCCTCCTGCCTCTTTTTCGGTAATCTTTAAATTCTTAATCTTCTCTAGTAAAGAAGATTTCCCATGATCTATATGTCCTAAAACCACAACTACTGGAGGTTTAGAAACTAAAGTTTTTTCCTCTTTTGAAGTTAAAACTTCTTTCATAATTTAAAATTAAAAAAATCCCTCTCACCTCCCACCTCCAACTTCTCACCTCTACTTTAGTGGACCCGGCGGGACTTGAACCCGCGACCTTCCCCATGCCATAGGGACGCTCTGCCAACTGAGCTACGGGCCCAAAGCTTTAGTAAGTTATACAAAAGAAAAAGTTTAAATTCAAGAAAAAAGTGTCCCCGGCAGGGCTCGAACCTGCAACCTGCTCCTTAGAAGGGAGCCGCTCTTCCAATTGAGCTACGGGGACACTAATTAAAAGTTAGCAAAAAAGCATCTAAAGATCAAGAAAAAAGGGAAGGCTCAACTTAGAACCTTCCCTTTGGTGGTGAGAGGGTAAGAAGGGAGGTAAGCCCATTTCTATTATAACCCATAACTTTGGTGTTTGGCAAGACATTCTGGATTTGAATCTAAGCTATAATGAGGATCTTGAGCTTTCAAACAAGAAAAAGAATCCAAATAGAAAGGCTTGCTAAAGTAGAAAGTTAGCTTAAAAGAACTAAAATCTAAAGGAATATCAGGCCTAAGATCTATAAACCTCTCTTGATTGACCAAAGGAAGGAGATTAAAACTTGCAATCTTGAAGATCAATTCTTTATTGGCTTCACTTGAAAACCCAAAAAGAAAAAGCAAGAAAAAACAAACACCAACTTTAATTTTCAAGGTAGACACTTATTGATCCCTCCTTTTATTTAGGATCTAATCTATTAGCTTAGAGATTTTAACTTTAAAGTCAAGCTAAATCAAGAAAAGAAAAAGAGTTTTCTAAAGTAACTTCTTTAAGTTTAGACAAAGGCACTCCTTTTATTTCCGCTAAAGCTTCAGCTATATATTTTAAGTTTAAAGGGGTGTTTCTCACTTCTTTGGCTTGAGGCGGAGATAAATAGGGAGAATCTGTTTCTAACAAAATCTTATTTGAAGGAGTAAACCGAATTAAGGCTTTAAAATCTATCCCGGATATTTTCTTGAAAATTATTCCATTAAAACCAATAAAAAAACCAAAATCTAAATAACCTTTAAGCTCTTCTAAAGAACCCACAAAGCTGTGAGCTACAGCTTTCTCTGGAACTAAGTCTGGGTTTTCTTTTAATAAATTTAAGATTCCTTTGTGAGCTAACCTGCAGTGGAAGATCACAGGTAAGTTTAGTTTTTTAGCTAACTTTAATTGTTCTTTTAAAGCTTCCTTTTGGAGTTCTTTAGCTTTCTTTCTCTCCTTTTTGCTTTTAGGGAGATGGTAATAATCTAAACCAATTTCTCCTATAGCTTTAACTAAATTAGATTTAGCTAAGCTTTCGTAATTTGAAATATCTAAGCTTTCTCCTGAAGTTTCAAATTTGAGCTGAGGATCTTCTTTGGTTTCGTCTATCTCCTGATAAAAAAGATGCAAAGGGTGCAAACCTACAGCAGAAAAGAAAAAGTAATCTTTATACTTTTTAGCTATCTCTAAAGCTCTTTTTGAAGTTTTAAATTCAGCCCCTACAACTAAAAC
>WFWQ01000046.1 GCA_015491015.1 Patescibacteria group bacterium
CCAAATAGCTAAAAGAGCTTTAACTCTTTCTGCGATAGGAAAGTTAAATGTTTTAATGTTAGGACCTCCAGGAACCGGCAAAACCCTTTTAGCTAAAGCTCTAATATCAATATTACCACCTTTAGAGGAAGAAGAAATTATAGAGCTAACTAAAATTTACAGTTCAGCTGGATATCTTAAAGAAGAAGAGGTAATTGCTCAACGACCTTTTAGAAATCCTCACCATTCAGCTTCAAAAAGTGCAATTGTAGGAGGAGGTAATCCTTTTAGGCCAGGAGAGATTACTTTAGCTCACAAAGGAGTTTTATTTTTAGATGAGTTAGCCGAGTTTCACCGAGATGTTTTAGAAAGCTTAAGGCAACCTTTAGAAGATAAAAAGATCTTAGTTTCCAGAAGCAACTATGCTTTAGAGCTTCCTGCAGACTTTATATTTATTGGAGCTTCTAATCCTTGCCCTTGCGGAAACTTTTCTAATCCTTATAAAGAGTGTTATTGTTCTCCTTCCCAGATTTCAAAATACAAAAGAAAGCTCTCTGGACCTTTAGCAGATAGAATTGATATCTTTTTAGAAATTCCTTACCAAAGCTCAGAAAGTTTAACTCAAACTCAAGAAAGCAGTGCAAAAATTAGAGAAAAAGTGAAGGAAGCTTTGGAATTTAGAGAAAAAGAAAGAAGAGGAGATTTTTCTTTAGAAAACTTTGAAAAGGCTTTAAAGTTAGAGCCTTCAGCTAAAAATATCTTAGATAAGTTTTTAGATAAAGGAGAAATTTCTCTAAGAGGCTACTTTAGAACCTTAAAAGTTGCAAGAAGCATAGCGGATTTAGAGCTTTGTCCCCAAATTAAAAAAGAGCATATCTTAGAAGCTCTAAGTTACAGATTGAGAGGAGAAACCTCTATTTAGCAAAAGGATTTTTAGCTCCTCTTACTCCAAAGTGAACATGACAACCTGCAGGCCCCTTTGGGATAGTAAATCCGGTGTAACCTGTATAACCTATAACTTGACCCTGGTAAACTCTTTGGCCAGGGTAAACTATTATCTTAGAGAGATGTCCATAATAAGTAACAATATTGTTTTGATGCAAAATCCTAATGTATTTTCCTCCAATTCGAGAATAACCTGTCTTTTGAACCACTCCTCCCGCTGCAGCTAAAACTGGTTCTCCGCATATTCCGTTAGACATATCTACCGCATTATACCAATGTAAACCTTGAGTGATTCTACAAGATCTTCCTAAAGGACAGATAAAGAAAGAGGATAAAGCCTTGGCAAATTTTTTCAGATTAACAGCATCCATTCTCTCTTTAGCACCAGGAATAATTAATAAGTCTCCGACATAAATCTTTCCCTCAACATCTAAGTTGTTAACCTTTATAATTTCTTGAGGATCAATATTGTAAAGTTTAGCTAAATAACTAACCGTTTCTCCCTCCGAAACATAATGCAAAATCCCTTTCACTGGCAAAATTATAAGCTTTTGTCCTGGTGTAATATTAAGCGAAGTTAAGTTATTAGCTTTAACTATAGTATCAACATCTATTCCAAAATCTTGAGCTATGGAACTTAAAGTATCGCCTTCTTTAACTATATACTCTATTATCGTCTTATCTTCTGTCAAAACGGAAAACTTTGAAAAAGAAATATAAGGAAGCTTCACAGGGTAAAAGGTGTTCTCTTGAAAAATAGAAAAAGAAGAAGATTCTAAAGATAAAGAGTTTTTCTTAAAATCTAAAAAGAAACTTTCTAGCTTTCCTCCATTCGGATAAAATTGAAAGAGAGAGTTAAAAGCAAAAGTGAAAATTAAACTAAAAGTGAAACCTAAAATAAAAAACCGCCACTTTCTTAAGCTATAGCTTTCCATCTTTACTTTAGAAGTATTTTAAACTATTTTAACTTAAATGTCAAAAGAAATCTTGCTTTTCTCTAAAGAGAAATTAAAGGCAATCTTTAAAAAAGAAGGTATATGGCCCAGAAAGGCTTTGGGCCAAAACTTTTTAATCAACTCTAAAATCGCCCGAAAAATAATTCAAGCTTTAAACTTAACTCCAGAGGATGTAGTAATAGAAATAGGATCGGGCATAGGAAGGTTAGGCTTTTTGGTTTCAAAATCTGCAAAAAAGGTAATAGGGATAGAAAAAGATGAAAAATTAGTGAAAGTAGCCAAAAAGCTTTTTAAAGCTAAAAACTTAGAGTTTAAAAGTGAAGATATTTTAAGCTTCTTAAAAAAACAAAACTTAGAAGGCTTAAAAATAGTAGGCAACATTCCTTATTATCTAACCGGAAAAATCTTAAGAATACTTTTAGAAAGAGAAGATTTGCCTAAAGTGATAGTCTTAAGCTTGCAAAAAGAAGTAGGGGAGAGAATCATATCTCAACCACCTAAAGCTACTCTTTTAGGAAACATTTTGCAATATTTAGCTAAAGTTGAGATAATAGAAAAGAAGATTCCTTCTAACTACTTTTATCCTCCACCTAAGGTAGAATCTATCCTGTTGAAGATAGAACCTAAAAATAGAGCTTTTAACTCAGATAAAAAAGTTATAAAATTGATGAAGGCAGGGTTTTCTCACCCCAGGAAGACTTTAATTAAAAACTTAAAAGAAAAGCTAAACTTAAAAGAAGAAAAAATTAAAGCTGTTTTCAAAGAATGCGATCTCAAGGAAACATCCAGAGCTCAAGAATTAACTCTTCCCCAATGGGAAAAACTAAAAACAAAGTTAGAGTTTTAATCTTATTTTTGGCATCCTTTTTTATTTTAGCAAATTCAGCCTTAGCTCAAGGAGAAGACATCGAAAACTTTATTTCTCCTGATGTAAGACCATCCGATCCTGTAACTGAGATAGTAAAACGAGGAGCTAAAGTTGTTTTAGGATCTTTGGCAAGTCTGGGACTGTCTATAATAGCTGCCGTAGTCGCAGGCCTAGCTTATGTTGCTTACAAATTTGGTTCTTTAGCTCTATTAGCTTTAGGATGGGCTTTATATCAAACTATCAATATCCCTATCTTAAGAGATGCAGCTGGTCAGCCTACTTGGGCCTTAGAAGTAGGATGGAGATTTACCCGAGACTTGGTAAATATGGTTTTTATCATAATCTTAGCTTGGATTGGAATAGCTACGATTTTAAGGCTTTCAGAATATAGAACTGGAAGGGTATTTTTAAACTTAATCTTGATAGCTTTGTTAGTAAACTTTAGCCCGGTTTTGGTAGGTTTAGTTATAGACGTATCCAATATAATTGCAGGGTTTTTCATTAACGGAATATTAAACAATCCCCAATCTACCAACGTGTTAGACTCTTTATGTGTAGGCGATAACGATCCCACCACCGAAGAGCGAGGGATTTGGTGTGCAATGGGGGCTGAAATAGCTACGATTTTAAGCAAAGCTGCTAACATCACTCCCGACCTTACCGATAACTTAGAAGGTATCTTTGCTTTAGTAGCTTATGGAGGTTTCTTTGTGATAGCTACCTTTGTTTTTGGATTATTAGCTTTGCTTTTTATCTTTAGAGTAATAGCTTTTTGGATATTGTTAGTGTTAGCTCCAATTGCCTTTGTAGCTTTTATTCTCCCAGCTACAAGATGGATTTGGAATATGTGGTGGCACCAGCTTCTGCAATGGGCATTTATAGGAGTGATAGCAGCTTTCTTTATCTTTTTGAGCTTCCAGCTTTTAGAAGCATCAACCTCTACCCAACTTACTCAAGCTTTTGAATGCGGAACTCCAACTGGAGAATCAATTTGTGATGTAGTAGCTCAAAGAAGCGGAGGAGATAGAGATAACCCTTCCGCAATTGCAATCTTTGCGGAAAGAGTTTCAAGGTTTGTGATAGCTTTAGCCTTTATGATAGCAGGGCTATTTTATGGTTTTTCAACCAGTGCAATGGGAGCTACCACTATAATGAGATTCACTCAAAAGAGAGCTCTTCCTGCAACTTTAAGATTTGCAGGCAGGAGTGCAGCTTGGGTTCCAAGAAAGGTAATTTCTCATCCTCGAGCTAAAGCCAGAATTCAACAAGCAGCTTTAACTACTCCCACTCTAAGAGAAAGCTTTGCCCAAGCTAAAGGAGTAGGAGGGAAAATTAAAGCTGTAGCTTTGTCTCCTTTTCGCTTTGCTAAAAGAGAAACCGCTCAACTCTTGTTGAGAGGAGAAGAGTTTGAAAGAAGGAGATTTGAAAGATTAGGAAAAGAGTTAGCAGAAAGAAAAACTGAAAGTCAAATTCTAAATACCTTGAGATTTGGAAAAGTTTCCCAAGCCTCTGCATTGGCCCAATCTTTAGCTCAAAAGGGGGAGCTTAAAGATTACACTCAAAGATTGAGAGAATTAGGGATGGAAGAAAAAACTTTAAACCAAAGAATGAAAGAATTAATCAAATATGCAGCTGGAATTAGCCCAGATTTAGCTAAAGAGATGGTAAAATCTCAAGTTCATTTAGCAGATGAACTAGCAAAAGAGCTTCCTAGAGATCTAGCTAAATCTATAGGTTTGAGCTTTAAAGATGAGGAAGAGAGAAGAAAATATGAAGATAGCTTAGTTGCAAAGCTTTTAGATAAGATGGGAACTAAAGATATACCTAAGATAGATATAGAGGGGTTGAAGCAATTGTTAGAAAGAGGGTTTGCTTCTCCTGCAGGAAGCAAAGAGTTACTTCAAGCTCAAAAGATAAGAGAACAAATTAACCTTTGGGATAACGCTAAGTTTTCTAAAGCTGCCGAAGAGTTTGGAGAAGATTTTGTGAAGATTTTGGAAAAGGAAAAGCCAACTTTAGGCAAAATTTTAGTAGATTACAAAAATCTATCTCAAGCTACTTGGTTAGCTAGCAATGCCGCTAAAGAAGCAGGAATTCCTTATTCAACTGTGTTATCTCCAAGGCAAGTTATAGGTTTGCATCGGACTTTAGAGCTTGCAAAGAAACAACCTGAAATCTTAAAGAAAAATCTTGAAAATGTTAATAAAGAGTTAGAGAGCCTTCAAGAAAAAGCAGAAAGGCAAGAACTAACTGAAGAAGATTACAGAAGACAACAAGAGTTAGAAGAAATAAGAGAAGTCTTAAGGTATGCTATTGAAAAGCAAGGAGAAGAAGAAAGGAGAGAGGAAAGAGAAGAAAGAGGTCCTGAAGAAGAAGGACCTACTCCTACTTTACCTTCTATAGGACCCAGAGGTAGAGGCGGATCTTCGAGAGGAGCGCCCTCAACTCCATCTTTACCACCTCGCGGTAGAGGAAGTGCTCAATCTCCCAACCCTCAACTTCCTCCTTCTATTCCTAGAAGAGGAAGAAAAATAGAATAGAAATAAAGGAGGGGAGCTAATATTTAGCTCCCCGGAGAAGAGGTTTCTTTTTGTAGTTTTTTAATAAAATCTTTCAGAGCTCTTATTTCTTCTGGAGTAAGTGTAAACTGAGGTGGAAGAGAGACGCCTAAGGCTTTACTTAAAAGATCTGAAATTCCTGGCAATATTACCCATTTAGCTCCTTGGGCAGGACTCTTCTCTAAAGCTTCTAAAACCCTCACTAATTTTCCTAACTCATCGAACTCCTGAATTCTTCCATAAACTTTCTTAATCCGATTACTCTCGGCTGTAGCCTCAATCTCAATTCTTTTTCTCTCTTGTTTAGCCAAAAACTCTTTCAAAGTAGCTTCTCTCTGTTCTGGAGGAGGATCAATGTTTATTACCTCTACAGCCAAAACTAAAACTCCATAATCTCTTTGAAACCCTTCAATTATCTCTCTGATGTTCTCGTATATTTCTCTTCCAATAGCTTCCTGTTTCCTGATCAACTGGTCAAATCTTTCTCTGGTAATCCTGTCTCTCACTGCGGGTTTAATTCTATTAATAACAGCCTCTAACCAGTTATCTATCCTAAACAAAGCTTTATAAGGATTAACTACCCTTATTCTCATAATCAAAGAAACATCTAAAGGCAATCTATCGTAATCCTCAGCTTTCTCTACTTTGGTAAAGTAAACCTCTTCTTTGAGCAGAATGTAGTCTAAAGTTTCTCGAGGATGATACTCCACAGTACCATCTGGCTTCAATCCCCACCATTCAAAGTCATAAATATAAATATCATCTACAGGATGAAAGCCATAAAAATAAAATCCTCCAAAGAGTCTACCCATCCTTAGCATTTGCCAATTGCTCAAAGGAGGATTTTGCTCTGAAACTTCAACAATATTTCCCTCTTCATCTATCGTATGATCTTCCCATTGAAACAAAATTCGGTGAAACTTTTCGCTTCTCACTACTGCTTTAGCTGTTCCTTCACTCACAAAAGTAAAAAATCTATTTTCTGGAGCTAAAACAAAGAAAGCAAGCAAAAAGAAAGAAATCAAAGTTAAAGCTATAGCTAAAATTCCAGGTATTCCTTGAAGAACTAAAGATACCAAGCTAAAAGCTAAAATCCATATAGACATCATCCCTAAACCTATCATTACCTTTAGAGAAGACACTAAAGCTAAAAGCCCTAAAAATATTCCAAAACTTAAAGCTATAGGCCCTAAAGGAGAACCAACTAAAACTCCCAATCCAAGCAAACTTATGTGGTACAAAATAATTATCCCAAATATCACCCAACCTTTTCTAATCCAAAGTCTTAACTGATAATTCAAAGGAGTCTGCCTAGTTTGCTGCATTTTTCACCCCTCCTTTTCAAGGTTCTGAAGCCAAAATACAAATTATATTGACTTTTGTCAAGTTTAAAGTTAAAACTTTTTCAGAAAGGAGGAAGAGATGAAAACCTTAAAAACTTGGACAGTAAGATTGCTTATCTTTTTGATTCTTATCTTCCCTTTTGTAAGCAAAGGATTCGTTGTACCTAAAAACCCATCTGGAAGTGAATTAGGAAAAGCTATCGGAGAAAACATTATAAACTGGATACTATTTTGGATGGAACTGATAGAAGGGATGGTTAAAGTATTTCAAAAAATAATCAACTCAAAAGCCCCTGGCCTCTAACGAGGTCAGGGGCTTATTATTTTGTAAATCATATATCCTATAGCAATGTAGAAGCCTATAAGAAAAGCTAAAGGAATTAAAAAGGTAAGAAAGAAACCAGAAATCTCTGCAATTATATCTAAAGCTCTTTTTCCTAAGAATTGAACTACACCAACCAAACCAATAATTAAGAAAAACACTAGCACTCCTAACATCCCTAGTAAAAGAAAAAAGATAAATTCCATATTTTCTCCCCTCCTTTCAAAGAACTGGCTAAATTATACCACATATATCAAAATATTTCAATCCCCTTGACAGGGAGATAAAATTCAATTGCGCCAAATTTTCACGATCGTGAAGATTTTGCTCCGCTTTCTTGCTGTATCTTTTATTAGGGTTTTATTGAGAAAGAGTTTCTGGTAAAATTAATTTAGAAAATATGGAAGAATTAACTAGAGAAGAGTTTTGGAAAATTTACAAGCTTTTGCCTAAAGAACTTAAAGAAGCTATCTTTTCTCCAAAAACAGCAGATGCTATAGCTTCAGCTTTAGACTCAGCTAATATTGAAGATTCAAGAGCAGACTTAGTAGCAAAACTTACAGGACGAGTCTTGCTTGGACTTTTGCCTCCTCAAGACTTTACTCAAGCTTTGGAAAAAGAAGCTAATCTTTCTCCAGAAGAAGCGAGAAAAGTAGGACTAAAGATTTCAAGATTAGTCTTTTTGCCAGTAAGAGATAAGTTAGATTTAATTTATTCAGAAGAGTTAACTCCCGGAAGCAAAGAAAAAGCTTTAAAAGAACCTCAGAAACCAAAATATTACGACCCTTACAGGGAACCGATAGAATAAAAATATGGCAGAGTTTACAGTACCAAAATTTATTGAAAGAGAACCGGTTTTAATTTGGAAGATAACTTTTAGACAATTTATGATTTTAGCTTTGGGAGTATTAGTTTTGACCGTCTTAAAATTTGCTTTACCTCCTTTCCTCTTTTATTTAACTACTACATTCTTTGTAATCTTTGCCTTCTTGGCTATCTTTGTCAAAATACACGGAAGACCTTTCACCACTGTGTTAAAAAACTTTGTGCTGTATACTTTTTCTCCTAAAACTTTCCTATGGAAAAGAAAATCTTCAATGCCAAGATTGATTACTAAAGAAAAAAAGCAAAAAGAAAAAACTAAAGAAGATATTTTAGAAAGTCCACTTCAAGTTATAGGCAAAAGCAAACTTAAAGAGATTGCCAGAAGGGTAGAAACTGGAATTTAAAATTATGGTTAGAACTTCAACCCAACAATTTTTAGAGTTTGATCAAATTAGAGAAGGAGTAATAATTTTAAAAAACAAAGGATTGAGAGGAATCTTGATGGCTTCTTCTTTGAACTTTGCTTTGCTTCCTCAAGAAGAACAAGATGCAATCACTTACCTCTACCAAGATTTCCTAAACTCTTTAGATTTTCCTATCCAAATTTACATTCAATCTCGAAAGCTAAATTTAACTGGATATTTGGACCAAATTAAAGCTTTAGCTGAAAAACAAACTAACGAACTTTTAAAAGCTCAAACTGTAGGATACTATAAATTTATCAAACAACTAGTTACGGAAGGAACTATAATGACTAAATCCTTCTATATCGTTATACCTTTTACCTTAGCTGATATGGGACTCAAAGCAGGAAGAAAAGGAATTATTAATTTAACCGAAAGCTTATTTCAAAAGGCCAAAACTCAGCTTTTTCAAAGAATGGAGTTTGTAGCTTTAGGATTAAAAAGATTAGGAATTAGAGCTATCCCTTTAACTACCGCAGAGATAATTGAGCTTTTTTGGGCGATGCACCACCCTCAAGAGATGGAAGTAGGATATTTTCCAGAAATTCCTCCAGAACTAACTTCTCGATAATATGAAGCTGAAGCTTAATTTACCTTTCTTACAACCTAAAAAGCCAGAACTTCCAGAGTTAACCTTTGGGGAACCTATTAATGTTAAAGACATTGTAGCTCCGCCTTTTATCGAAATCACCCAAAACTATATTAAATTAGGAGAAAGATTTGCTAAAACTTTCTTTGTTTTCTCTTATCCCAGATATTTAAGCACAGCTTGGATGTCACCTCTAATTAACTTAGATACCCCTTTTGACATTTCTATCTTCATCTTCCCTGCAGATGTAGGTGAAGTGTTAAGGCAATTAAGGAAAAAGGTAGCTGAAGTTCAATCTGAAATTATTGAAAGAGAAGAAAAAGGATTAGTAAGAGATCCAGAATTAGAAACAGCTTACAGAGACTTAGAAGAGTTAAGAGATAGATTGCAAACTGCTCAAGAAAAGATGTTCCATGTAGGAGTTTATATTACAGTTTACGCTAACTCTGAAAAAGAACTTCACGACTTGGAAGCTCAACTAAGATCTATCTTGGAGGCAAGATTAGTTTACATTAAACCTGCAATCTTTCAACAAAGAGAAGGGTTTATAACTACAGCTCCTTATGGGATGGATCTAATTCAAGTTTACACTCCAATGAATACCGCGCCTTTATCTTCTATGTTTCCTTTTGTCTCTTATGATCTAAGTTCAAACGAAGGAATCTTGTATGGAATAAACAAACACAACAACTCCTTAGTTTTATTTGATAGATTTACTTTAGAAAATGCAAACGAAGTAGTTTTTGGAAAAGCAGGTTCAGGTAAAAGCTATGCAGTAAAGCTTGAAATTCTAAGATACCTGATGATGGGAGTAGATGTGATAGTTATTGATCCTGAAAACGAATACGAATTTTTAGCTGATGCAGTGGGAGGTTCTTTCTTTAATGTATCTTTAGCTTCTCCTCATAGAATCAATCCTTTTGACCTGCCTCAGCCTACACCCGAAGAAAGACCTGAAGATGTTTTAAGAAGTAATATCATCAATTTGGTAGGTTTAATTAGGATAATGTTAGGAGGATTAACTCCTGAAGAAGATGCTATAATTGATTCAGCTTTAACTCAAACTTATGCTATCAAAGATATCACTCCCGAATCAGATCCTGCTACTTGGCCAGAAAAAGTTCCTTTATTTTCAGATCTCCAAGATGTCTTAGAAACGATGGAAGGTGCAGAAAGCTTAGTAAGAAGACTTCAAAGGTTCACCACTGGAACCTTTGCAAGCTTTTTTAATCAGCACACTAACATCTCTATTAACAATAAGTTTGTAGTCTTTGGAATAAGGGATATGGAAGAGAGTTTAAGACCAATTGCAATGTATATCATTATGAGATTCATCTGGAATGAAATTAGAAGAAAGTTTAAAAAGCGAATCTTAGTAATAGATGAGGCTTGGTGGTTAATGCAAACTGAAGATGGAGCTTCTTTCTTATATGGTTTAGCTAAAAGAGGAAGAAAGTATTGGTTAGGAGTTACTACTATCACCCAAGATGTAATTGATTTTTTGAGATCTGATTATGGCAAACCTATAATTACCAACTCTTCTTTACAGCTTTTGATGAAGCAAAGCACAGCTGCAGCTGAAACCTTAGTTAAAACCTTCAATTTAACTGAACCAGAAAAGATGTTTTTGATTGACGCTCCAGTGGGAGAAGGATTATTTTTTGCAGGCCAAAAGCATGTAGCTATTAGAGTAGTCTCTTCTTATGCAGAACATCAAATCATTACTACTGCTCCAGAAGAAGTGGCTAAAATTAGAGAGGCTAAAAGGATAATCAAAGGTTACTAAAATTATGGAAGAAGAGATTGTTTTAAAATCAAGATTTTATAACAATTTAGTAGGACCTGAAGGTGTCCTAATGCTTTCTTTAGCTTTTGGATTTGACTTAATAGAGATTATAGCCAACTTAGTACCTGTAGCTGGCGACTCAATAAGCTTAGCAATAGACGTTTTAGCTTTCATATTTATAGGAGGATGGCTAATACTGAGAGGAGAATTTTGGAGAAGAATTACAAAAAGGAGAAAGTTAAGAATGTTGAAATCCTTGATGATTTTAGCTGAAATTTTACCAATCCCTTTTATAGGAGATCTTCCTTTCTGGACAATTATCGTGTTTACCGAATTAAGAAACTCTTAAAATGCTCCAAGTTACCACCCAAATCCAATATCCAAATTTGCCTCAGACTCCTTTTCCCTCCCCTTTAACTTTACCTTCCTTTTTTAACTACATTTACAACCTTTTAATTGTGGCTGGGATAATAATAGCTTTAACTCTGCTAACTAGTGCAGGATTAACCTATCTTTTTTCTGGAACAAATGTTCAGCGTAAACTTCAAGCTAAAGAGCAAATAATTTCAGCTTTGTTGGGCTTGGGAATCTTATTAGGTTCTTATCTTATACTTTCAGCTTTAGATCCCAACTTAACTGTGCCTGCAATTTCTAATCTTCCTCAAATCGAAATCCCAACTTCTCCTCCTATTTCTTATCAACCTTATCGTCCTTCTGCAGTATTGGAAGTAATAGATAGTTACGAAAGAGAAACTTTAGAGCTTATTTCTTTTTTGGAAGCTTCAACCTTTAACTTGTATAACTTAATTTTGAGTTTAGAAATCTTAGACTTTACTAAAAAAGTAGATGAAGCTTTAAAGCTTCCCAACTGCGCTAACACTGAAGCTATCTGCGTTCCAAAAGGACTTTTGCCTATACCTGCTAAATGCGAATGGAAAGAATCTCCAGTGAAGTTAGCTTCAGAACTTTTGCAAAAAGACTTGGTGTTAAAAGTTAGAGATCCTATCTTAGAGTTAATAAACTCCCAAAAGCCTAAGGAGTTAACTTTAACTCTTTCTAAAATTAACAACTGCTTAAGCTCTTTAGAAAAACAGCTTTTTATAGAAGGAGAGTTTCAAGATTACTTAAGCTACTTTAACCTTTCTTCTAAAGGTCCTTTAACCTTTTATTGTGCTAAAAGATGAGATTTGGCTTAAAAGAAAAAATTTTAATCTTGGCCGTGGGTTTATCTTTTATCTTTAATGGCTTCCCTAATCCTAACGAAGCGAGTTCTATTGGAGAATGCAAGTTGGCTCCAATTGGCCAACCTTCAAAGAGGGCTTTAGAAATTCACAAAGAGTTAATCTATTTATTTTTGCTTTTGGAAAATGAGCTCTCTGCTTTAGAAAATAAAGCTTCCCAAGTTTTACCTTTAATTGTCCAATGTTCAATTGACAAATGCAAAATAGAAAAAGATATGTGCCCTTTTATATGCAAGCCTGAAGAGTGTGAAGTAAAAGCTTCCTGTAAACCTATTTCACCAGACTTTGAAGAAACGGTATGCTCTCAAGAAGTAAAAGATGAGATTGAAAATATAAAAAAAGAGATAGAACCTATAACAGAGAGCATAAAAGAACTCTTAGTTAAAATTGGAAAGTTAGGTTCCCCTATACCTATTACTATTGGAGGAATAAATGTAGTAGGAGAATTGTCTGAACTTAAGCAAAAATTAAAAAAGGGAAAAGATATCCTTTTAAACTTTGATCCTCAGAAAGAAGTTCTGTTAAACTGCAATCAAGCTAAAAGGTTTAAAGTGGTGCCTTCCTGTTTTCCAGAAATAATCAACTTTTTAGGCATTACCCTTCCTTTAAGTGATACTCCAGATAGTCAAATTGATTACTTTGTATGCCAAAAATGAAAACTTTAATTTTAAAAAGCCTCTTTTTGCTTCTCTTTTCAGCCTCTTTTGCTTTAGCTCAAAACTTACAGTTAGAATATCCTTCTCCCCCTGGCACCCCTTCGCCTTCAGGAGGAGTAGAAGACTTTTTTAGATATCTTTATACTTTCTTACTGATCATAGGAGGAATTTTAGCTGTATCTTTAGTATTTTTAGGAGGTTTTTTTTATCTTACTTCTTTTGGAAATCTTCAAAGAGTATCTCGAGGAAAAGAGCTTATAGTCTCAGCGTTATTGGGAGCTTTTATTTTATTCTCTTCCCATCTAATATTAAATACTTTAGATCCTTACTTAGTTACTATTCCAAATTTAAGAATTAGACCTCTTGTTCTCCCATCTTTTTCTGTTCCGGTTTTAGAAAAAGAAAAAAGAGCAACAGGTTGTCAACCTTTAAATCTTCAAGCTAAATTAGAAGCTATTTTTTCTAAAGAGAAGGAAGCTTTAGATATAGCTGAAAAAGCAATAAAACTGGATGCTTTGCAAAAAATAAAACAGAAAACAGAAGAAATAGTCAATGTAGTAGCTCAGTGTGATTGCTCTAAATTTCAACCTGAGTGTTTAGTAAAAGATTCGGGTTCTCCTGCTTGTCCTGCAAGATGTCCTCCTAGTTCTTCTATTCCTCCTCCTCCTTCTGAAGATCCTTGTCCTCCAGAACTTAGATCTAAGTTAATCCCAGAATTAGAGGAAATCTTGGATTTCTATCCTGAACTCTTCAGTTTAATAGAAAGCTTTGGATTTGATCTAACTTCAGAACAAGAAGATTTAGTAAAATCTATAATTGATAAACTCTTAATTCAAGACAAAACTTCTTCTTTTTCTTTGTTTGTAGATAAATTTATAAAAGATTTGGAAGAGTTAGTTTTAAAACAGAATCTTTCTTCAGATCCCCAAGAAAGAAAGAAAAGAATAAAAGAATTAGAAAGGTTGTTTTCCCAATCTTTATGGATATTAACTAAAATTTTAACTAATATCACTACTTCTTTGGCTAAGTTAAATTTTGAATTAGAAAAGATATTGCAAGAAGCTACTCAAGCTCGTACCGATATAGGATCAGTCAAAGTTTTAACTTGTTACCAAGCTTTGGCCGAAGGAAAAGTAGATATTGGAGAATGCGTAGGAAGGGAGTTGGATTTATATTATTGCAAATAAGATGCAGGGTTTAACTAAAAATAAAATTTGGCTGTTAGTTTTGTTTTCTATCTTTGTTATCTCTTTTATCTTTCAAGAGAAAAATCTCGTAGCTCAAACACCAGCCCCAGTCAATCCTACCATTTTGAGAGGTTTAGAAAGTGGAGAGATAAAAATCTGCGGAAGAGAGATAAACTTAGGAGGGCATTTAGAAAGAGTGAACCTCCATCTTAAAGAATTTCTACCCATACTAACTGATTTGGAAAAATCTTTTGAAGCTATTCTGCTTAGTGGCAAAAAAATTTCTAATCTTGCTAAAAATTGTTTGAGAGAAAACTGCGGAGCTTCTTGTGGGTGTAGAAATGTGGCGGTTACTAAGTTTAATTATTGCGAAACAGTTTCTTTAATATGTGAGTGCGAGGTCAAAGGTAATGTCACTATATGCAAAGCTGGAGGCTATAAGATTAGAAAAGATCTAAACATAGAATGCAGAGACAAAGGAAAAGTGGTTAAAAAAAGGATAGAACTTCAAGTTCCAGAAGTAGCTTGTTTTCCAAATCAACAAGGCGACTTAATAAAAATTGAAAAAGTTTGCACTGGAATCCAAGATGTTCCTGAGTGTGGAAGGGAATGCTGCACAGAACAAGGAACAGTATACAATCCGCCAGATATATCCGAAGGGGGAGTACAGCAGTTGGGATGTCAAAAGGTAGACAGCTGTAAAGCTCAACCTCAACAATGCCAAGGAATAGGAGAAGGACCTTTAGGAACTGCTCCTTGTCCCGAGGGAATCAATAAAAACTATCAGAACGTTAAAGACTTAATTGAAAATATACCAGATATTTTGAAAGAGTTAGAACAACTTCAGTTTTCAATTTACAAGCTAGAGAGAGAAAAAAGAGATTTAGCTAGAACTTTTCGAACCTGGTATTCTCAAAGAGACAAGAAAGATCTGTTTGATTGTATTACGATGCGAAGCTTGGAAAAATACTTAGTTAAATATCCAGTAGAATGCCCTTATGGAGGTTTAACTTATTTTGAATGTGAAAGATAGGTTATAATTTAAAAATATGAAAAAGATTTGGATAATTTTAGCTTTGATAATTTTAAGTTTAGCTTTTAAAGCTGAAGCCCAAATTAAAGAAAGAGGGATCCTACCTCAGTTAGATTATCCTGCAGTAAGAGGATTAGATTTGGATCAACTAATGAGAGAAGGACAGATTACTTTAGATACCATAGCAAGATATGTTTATTACTTTTTTATAACTATTGGAGGAATAGTAGCCTTGACAGGTTTAGTGTTAGCTGGGATAAAGTGGCTGCTATACTCTGGATCTCCGTCAGGAATCTCTGAAGCTAAACAAAGTTTTTTAGCGGTATTTTTAGGAATGATAATTCTTTTTGGTTCTTGGGTAATCTTAAACACTTTAGATCCTCACCTCAAAAATCTTCCTTTATTAGGAACTAAAGCCAAAGTCCCAACTCCTCCAGAAAGAGGACCTTTACCTGGAGAAAGTCATATTAGAATTTATGTGGAACCATCTGCAAACACCAGACTGCCTCGAAGTTTAATAGAAGATGGAATTGCGCTTACCGAAGAAAGTTTTCCTATTTTAAATCTTAAAAAGCTTAAAATTGGAAACAAAGTTTATGATTTATCCGGCGGAAATAACTCTGATGGAAAGATAGTTGGAGTTAGATTTTTCTTAAAGAGTAAAGGTAGCGGGATAGACTGGGTAGCTCCGAAAGGGCCTACTATTGGAGGAGGAGTAGCACTCTTGCCTCAAATTCCAGAGTTTCATTATGGAGTAGTATGTTTTGAAGAGCCTCAAAATAGAGGAAGGTTCACACTTGTATTTTCTATGGAAAGTTTAGAATATAATCCTCAAACTGGATTTCTAGAAAGTCCTTCTACTCCTATTCCTTTAGTGATTTACAACAATCGCATTTCTGATAATCCCGAATCTCCTTGCCAATCTTTAGGATTGATAAAAGTTCCCACCGGAGGAGAAGTGGTTGGCCTTCCTTTAGATTCTGAAAACATTACTTTTTATGAATTTCCTTTACCTGAAGCTGTAATCCTGACTACTTCAGCTGGAGGTCTAAAAGAGCTTAAAGGAGGATGCATAGAGATAGGTGAGAGGTTAGATTTAGATTGTGAGACCGGAGTCAGTGTAATGCCAATAATTGCAGCTTCGATGGGATGGAAAGCATCTTTTGCTCCACCAATTTGTAGGAATTTAAAAGGAAAAACTAAGATAGATCCTGATAAAGACATCTTTAGAGAATGGTATCCTATGGCAATGGAGCTTTACGCAGAAAATAAAAACAAGTATTTAGTAATCCTGCTTCCAGATATCTCTGAAAATCCCTGGGATCCGGCTTCACCTAATGGATTTTACATTAGACGAGAAGGGTTTTATGGAGGACCTGCCTACTTTATTACAGGAGTAAGAACAATAGATAGTTTTAAAACTCTTTCAGATCTTACTTATTGGATTACCAGATATCCTAACCCTTCAAAGCTGTATTATTATGGGCCTGCAGTAGATTTAGACTCTCTATTGGAAGCTGAAAAGTACGCTCCTAAAAGTTGTATCATCATCCCTATAATCTCAGTCAAGATTCATTCTGGTTAAAAATATGGTCAAAGCTTTCTTTTATCTACTCTTGATCCCTCAGCTAGATTACCCTTCAATAGGGGGAAGAGATTTAGATCAAATAATGTTATCTTCTCCTATAGGAGCTACAGTAAGAGATTTAGCTTTGTATCTTTTTGATTTTTTAATTTTAAGTGGAGTAATTTTAATCTTATTGAGCTTAACTTTTGCTGGAATAAAGTGGCTTTTAAGCCAAGGCAATCCTGGAAAACTCCTTTCAGCTAAAAACCAAATGCTTTCTGCTTTGACCGGAGGTTTCATCTTATTGGCTTCTTGGGTAATCTTAAATACTTTAGATCCTTATTTGGTAAGGATAAGAGAACTGCCTAACTTTTCAATTCAAACTCCAAATAAAAAACCTTTAGAGAAAGGAAATAAAATAATTTTAATCATTGAACCGTCGTCAAATTCTAAGCTTCCCTTAGGAATTCAAACAAGAAAGAGGATAGTTTTAGATGAAAACTCTTTTCCTATTCCAGATATAACTAAGTTTAAGTTAGGAGGTAGAACTTATGATCTATCTGGAAAACCTAACTCTGATGCTAAAATTTTAGGTATAAAGTTTGAAATAGAAGCAGAAAAGGATACAGAAAAGTTAGATTGGAACAAAGGTTTAGTCAAAAATCCTCCCCAATTCCATTATGGAGTTTTATGTTTTGAAAAGAAAAGTTACAAAGGAAAATTGGAAATCGTGTTTTCATTTATGCCCGAAAAGTATAAAGACCCTCCTGGGATTTGGATTACTAACTTACGAGAACTAAAAGTAAAGTATGGAGGTTTAAACTCTCCTTGTCAATCTTTAGGACTAATAAAAGTCCCTCTTCCTCACAAACTTTTAAGTTTGCCAAGTTACGGAGATAACCTTACCTTCTACGAAAATCCCTTTCCTCAAAGATACAAAGTAAACATAGATCCTACTACCGGCAAAGAAAGCTTCGAATTAATTGGAGAATGTATAGAATTAGGAGATAGAGCAGACCTTAATTGCAGAATCACTACTCCTAATTTATTGCCTATTCACAGAATAGGGACACCGTGGTGGGAATGGTTTTTAGTACAAGGTTGTGTTAATTTAAGTTTGCCAGGAGGCAAATTTCCTACCTCTTTAGAGGTTTACCCTGCTAACATTCAGCTTTATTTGATTTTATTATTAGATACTGCCTATCCTAACCCTGGAGCTTATTTTTCATCTAACTATAGCCTTTCTGCTAATCCTTTTTATTATGTTTTTGGAATCACTCAAATAAACAACTTTGACCAGCTTCCCAAAGAGATAAGAAAGAGACCCAAAAGTTGCGCTATCGTGCCCATCGACGGAATAAAGATAGAGAAAGTATTTTAAACCTTCGGCTTAATCACTACTCTGCGATTAGGCTCTTGACCTATGCTTTCTGTATAAACATTTGGAAAATCAGATAAAGCTAAGTGTATAGCTCTTCTTTCAAAAGCTGACATTGGTGGAAGTTCTTTAGCTTTTTTAGTTAAAGCTACCTCTTGAGCTAACTCTTTAGCAAAGCTTTTTAAAAACTCAAGCTTTTTCTTGCGATAGTTGTTAATATCTAAAATAATTCTCAATCCTAAATCAGGGAAATCTTTTTTAACTACTACTCTAATAATATGCTGGAGAGCATTTAAACCCTCAGCCCTTTGAAAAAGTAAAAGTTTAGCTTCTTCCTTATGTAAAACCAAGTTTAGTTCTAAAGAATCTTCACTAACCGAAGCTTGAGTTTTAACTTCAAAGCCCATTCTTTTAATTATCTCCTGACAAATCCTTTGAAGAGTTTCTATCTCTCTCATAGTCTTTTTTAATTTTATATTTCTTATCTAATCTTTCAAGAATAAGTTTTCTCTCTAAAATGGAAAACACTATGTTTGCTATCCAATAAACACCTAAAGCAGAAGGAAACCTAACTAATAAAAAGAAAGTAAGAAAGGGCATCAAAAATAAAATTTGTTTTTGCAGTAAAGCTTCTTTTTTTCCTTGAAAAGAAATCTCTTTGATCTCTTTACTAACCTGCCAAAACTGCAAAAGAGAAGCAAACAAAGCTAAAGCAAAATTAGGGGAATTTAAATTAAGCAGTCCTCCTAAAGCTATAGGGCTTAGATCCTTTGGCTGAGGCAGAAAAGAATAAACCAAATCCAGTTTATCTTCTTTTATGCC
>WFWQ01000047.1 GCA_015491015.1 Patescibacteria group bacterium
ATAATGTTAGGTATATTAGATAACATTTTTGCTAAATCTAAATCCAACATCTAAAAAATTTATGCAAGTAATTATTTTGGTTTAACAGATTTTTAACAAAAGATTGGGTTTCAGCTTAATCTGCATTGTATAGTGAAAGACTTAACTAATTTTATTGATTATTGTCAAAATAAAACCTGTAAGAATCTTTAGAATTGTCTAATTTGGCAAGATACCTTTTTAGTTAAGCTCCAAAGTCAATTTTGCTTCATTTAAAGAGATGTTATAGTTTTGAGTTTTTCAAGTTCAGAATCTTAAGTTTAATTCTGTTTCAGTTGCTGAAGAGTTTGGCTTTAAGGAAGAAAGAATTCAAATTTGCAACTTAGCCATGAGATATATTTCAAATTGTCTTTAATTAATTGAAAAAGTTTTCTAAAATTTTAACCTTTTTAGTAGCAAACAGGATGTTCCTCTCTTGGGGTTGAAAATTTAAAATTAAAAATTTATCTAGATGCGATGGAAAGTCGAATTTAAAGGCAACTCTTTCTGATAATCTAATTCTCGTGTGTAATTTCTCGCCTCTACTTAAATTAAAGAAAACAGAACCAGATAAGTTAAAAAAATCTTTTATCTTTAATCATCAATTCCTTTAATAGAGCTAGAAAGTTTAAATTCGATCTCTTCTAACTTAGATTAAGCTTAGGTTAAGTTTAACACTTTTGTTATTAGTTTAGGGTTTTAAGAGCTTTTAAAGCAGCAATACACAAACTTTCTCAAGAAAGTTTTAGATTTTTAAATTAGCCTTTATTTCCTCAAAAAGTTTGGGTTCTTTTTTAAGCTTCTCCACTACCTTATCAAAACCTTGGGCTAAGTTTTTGTTTTTAAATTCCATCCACGATCCAGACTTTTTTACTATGCCTTGCTTTAAAGCTAAATTAAGTAAATCTGCTTCTTTGCAAATTCCTTCAGAGTAATAAATGTCAAACTCTGCGGTTTTAAAGGGAGGAGCTAACTTGTTTTTGACTACTTTAGCTTTAATTCGAGAACCTATAATCTCGTCCCCTTTTTTAATTTGAGCTACCCTTCTTAGATCTATCCTTACTGAACTGTAAAACTTCAAAGCCATCCCTCCTGGAGTAGTTTCTGGATTGCCAAACATCACTCCTACTTTCATTCTAATTTGATTTAAAAAGATAGCTACGGTATCAGTTTTAGCTATAATTGAAGTTAACTTTCTTAAAGCCTGGCTCATTAGCCTGGCTTGAAGCCCTATTTGAAAGTCTCCCATCTCTCCTGCAATTTCAGCTTTGGGAGTTAAAGCAGCTACCGAATCTAACACCACCACATCTATTTCTCCTGAAGAGACTAAACTTTCTAAAATTTGTAAAGCTTGCTCTCCTGAATCTGGTTGGGAAATTAAAAGGTTTTCCAAATTCACTCCAATCTTTTTGGCGTAATCTGGATCAAAAGCGTGTTCAGCATCAATAAAGGCTCCAATTCCACCTCTTTTTTGAGCTTCAGATATGATATGCAAAGCTAAAGTAGTTTTTCCTGAGCTTTCCGGCCCAAAGATCTCAATAATTCTTCCTTTTGGAACTCCTCCTACTCCTAAAGCTAAATCTAAGGATACAGAACCTGTAGGAATAGCTTCAACGGGGATGACTTGTTGATCTTTTAAAGTCATTATTGAACCTTCGCCGAACTTTTTCTTTATCTCTTTGATTACTTCTTCTAAAAGCCCCTTTGATTTTTTGTTTTCTTTTTTAGCCATAGCTTTTTTAAAGTATGTTAGAGGATTTAAAAAAGTCTATCAATATCTGTATCTTTGACTTTATCTAAATAAACTTTTCTAGGTTTAGAACCTTCTTGGGGTCCTACAATTCCTTCTTTTTCTAACATATCCAAAAGCCTAGCGGCTCTAGCATATCCTATTTTGAGATGCCTTTGAAGCAAAGAGGCTGAAGCTTTTCTAGCTTTGATGACTATCTTTTTAGCTTCTTCATAAAGCTCGTCTTCTTCGGGATTAGAAATTACACCTTCGGTTTCAGATGAAATTAAAGCTTGTTGCAAAGAGTTGGAAAGTTCATCTCCTTCCAACCATAATTTTTCTTGGGTGGTTAAGTAATCTACTATTTTCTGCACCTCTGTTTCAGAAACAAAAGGGGTTTGAACTCTCTTTGGGGATACTGAGGTAGGAGAAATAAACAAAGCATCGCCTTTTCCTAAAAGCCTTTCCGCTCCAGCTGAATCTAAGATAGTTCTAGAATCTACTTGAGTGGCAACTTTAAAAGCAATTCTTGAAGTTATATTTGCCTTAATTAACCCAGTGATTACATCTACAGATGGTCTTTGAGTTGCTAATACTAAGTGAATTCCTACTGCTCTTGCCATCTGTGCTAATCTAACAATCTTAGCTTCTACTTCTTTGCCTTTAGCCGACATTATGTCTGCTAACTCATCGATAATTAAAATAATATAAGGTAAAGTTTCTTTAGCTTTAAGATTATAAGATCTGATGTTTCTGGCTGAAACTAAAGATAAAACTCTAAATCTCTTTTCCATCTCTTTAATTAACCAATCTAAAACAATGCTGACTTTGTTAACATCAGTAATTACTTTGTGAATAAGATAGGGGATGTTACGATACATACTTAACTCTACTCTTTTAGGATCTACAATGACAAATCTTAGAGTTTCAGGAGTGTTTTTGTTAATTAAACTTAAGATTAGAGAATTTAAAAATATAGTCTTCCCGCTCCCTGTCGCTCCCGCTACTAAAAGGTGAGGCATTTTTTCTAAATCCTCAAATAAAGGTTTTCCGGCTACATCTTTGCCTAAAGCAAAAAGGAGGGGATCTCTAGATTTTCTAAATTCTTCTAAAGAAAGAAGCTCTCTTAATCTAACCTCTCCTCTTTCTTTATTAGGCACTTCTACACCTATTAAAGGTTTGCCTGGGATAGGAGCTTCTATTCTTATGGGATGGGCAGCTAAAGCTAAAGCTAAATTGTTAGCTAAACTGGTAATTTTAGAAAGCTTAACAGCTTGTAGAGGTTTTAAGGTATATTGGGTGACAGTAGGACCAACATAAACTTCTCGCATTTCAACTTCAATGCCAAAGTTACCTAAGGTGTTTTGAATGATTATCTTTCTTTTTTCAATGTCTTCAGCTAGAGGTTTCTTTTTACTTTCTGCTAAGAGTTCTAAAGGATAGGTAATAACTGTTTTTTTGAAGCTTCTTTCTTTTTTTGTTAAAGAAATGAGTCTTTTCTTCTTATCTTTGGAAGTTTGGATTTTGGCTTTTTCTTCTTTATTTTTGGATGGTTTTAAGATTGGAATTTTAATTTTAGGTTCAACTTTTTTCAAATCTTCTACACTTTCTATCTTTTTTAGCTTCTCAATTTCTTTTTCTTTCTTTTCTTCCAAGGCTTTTTTAATTGGAATCAAGGTTAATTCTTTGGAAATTAAGAAAGAAGATAAAAGTAATCCTCCAAAGATAATTATAGCTACCCAAAAGCCAAACAAAGAGTATATAGG
>WFWQ01000048.1 GCA_015491015.1 Patescibacteria group bacterium
AAAATCTGTAGGGAAGTTTTCTTTAGGGTGAATTTTGAATTCTTCTCTCGTAGTCGGATTAAAACTTTTTTCTTTGTTTAAAAATTTCACTACTTCTTTAAGGGTTTCAAATCCATAAACATTAATTTCTCTAATTAGTAAAGCTTCTTTTAAATTTTCTTTAGGGATGATCAAATTTGGAATATTCTCTTTTTTCGCTAATTCAGCTAAGAGAATAGCTCCCTTTATTTTTCTTAGTTTTCCTTCTAAAGAGAGTTCTCCTGCAAATAAAAAATCCTTAGGGTTAAAAAGCAAAGCTTTTCTTGAAGCTAAGTAGCTCAAAGCTATAGGGAGATCAAATAAAGAGCCTTCTTTCTTTAAATCTGCAGGAGCTAAGTTTACAATAGTTTTGCCTTCTACTTTAAAATCTAAGTTTAAATTTTTGAGGGCTGAAATTATCCTTTCTTTAGACTCTTCAACAGTTTTATCTGGTAACCCTACAATTAAAAATCCCGGTAAGCTTTTAAAAAAGGTAGTAGCTTCAACTTCTACTAATTGGCTTTTGATCCCTAATAAAGCTCCAGAGTAGACCTTAAAGTTCATACTTTTTTAAGCAAGTAATACAAGTTTCGGCTGTAGGATTAACTTTTAACCTTTCTCTCTCTATTTCTTTTTGGCATAACTCGCAGTTACCAAAGTTTCCTTCTTCTATCTTTTTTAAAGCCTTCTTTACTTTTTTAAGCTTTTCTTCTAAAGCTTTTTCTATTGAAACTAAGTGCGAGAACTCTTCTACCTCATCTGAGATTTCATCTTTCCAACTTCCAGGAGAGCTTTCTTCTCTAAACTCTGGATACTTTGGTTCCCAATCTTGACCTTCTCTTTTAGCTATTTTAGAAAGTTGAGAAACTAAAGAACGCTCTTCTTCCAAAAGTTGTTTTTTGATTTTTTCTAAAAGCTCTTTTTCCATTTTTTAAGGTTTAATTAACCTATCTATCACTAGAGTAGCGGTTCTACCTGAAGAAGTAAAGATGAAATTTTGTTCAGTTATAGTCCAGCATATCCCAAAATCAGCTCTTACTTCAAAAGGTATGCATCTTATCCTGTAACCTTTGTACGAAAACTCCCCGAAAGCTTTTTGTACCGCTTTTCCTTTTTTACCTATTAGTCTAAAGAAGATATCGGTATCTACTTCCATAGTCTTTTCCCAGTTTAAGAAAAAATCTAAAATACCTTCTTTTTCTTTTATCTTAGCTATGATAGCAAAGTAATGCTTTCTTAAATATCTTCTGTCTCTCCCTAAGAAGTGGTGTAAAAGATTATAATTTTCTTTATCTATCTTTTCAAACAGATTTTCAGGATATTCTATAGCTAAAACTGCAAAGAGCTTTTCTAAATCATAATAAAATCCTTCTTTTTTATTTTTAATTAAGATTCTCACTAAAAAACCTAAGTCTTCTCTTTGAAGCTCAGTTAAAAGTTTAGGTGGGATTTCATTATCTACCTCTACCTCTAAGGTTGAAGTGCTATCTACTATTACTAAAGAAGATGGAGGCTCTATAGGGCGCTCTGGAGTTTCAAGTTCTTCCTCTGGAGGTCTTTCAGGTTGAGGAATTTGAATTACAGGAGGAGGTTGGTTAGGTTTGATAACTACCATCCAATACCAAAAACCAGCTGTAGCTCCCAGACCCAAAAATAAAACGGCCAGAATTATTATCCTGGTTAAAATCTTTGAGCTTTTGGTAGGTTTTTCTGCTTTAACTATTAGTTCTCCCGTAGGCTTGGAAGATTCTATTTTTATTAAGTTTTCTCCTGGATTAATAGAGGGAATCTTATACTGATGAGATGCTACTTTTTTTGCAAACTTTAGTCTTTTTTCTTCCTCTAACTTTTGAAGATGAGCTAACTTTCTTCTTAACTCTTCTATTTTTTTCTTCTTTAACTCTTCTTTTTCTCTCTCTTTTTCTTCTTTTATCTTTTCTAACTTTTCTTTAACCTCAGGAGCAATGAGTTTTGGCTTAGGTTGAGAAGTATTAATAGGTTTCTTTAAAGGCGGGAGTTTATTTTCTTCTTCGTCTTTTTGATCTTCTTCTTTTTCTTCTTCGTTGCTTTTTAATTCTTGAGATTCTTTTTTGGCTTTTTCTTTTTTTTCAAGCTTTACATCTTTTTCTTTTGCTTTCACTTCTTTTGCTTTCACCTTTTTCTGTAAGCTCTTTTTTATGTCTCTTATTGTCTCTTCTACAGTATTGATTTCTTTTAAAGGTAAGTATCGATTTTCCTCGAGATGTTCTTTTTTTAATTTAAATTGGGGTAAAGTTATTTCTTTAGAAGGCTCTCCGCGAATCTCCCTTTCTAATTCTTCAAGTTCTAAGTTTAACTCTTCTCTTTTTAATAGAAGGTTTTCTATCTTTTTCTCTACCTGCTTTATCTCTCTTTCTATTTCCTCTTTTTTAGTTTCCTTTTCCCATCGACTTTTTTCTATCTTTCTTCTCTCTTCCTCTAATTTAAAAATATCTTCTCTAATCTCTCTCCGAAGTAGATAATCTCTAGTTTGAGCAAGTTTTTTTTCTAAGGTTTTAATCTTAGTTTCTACCTCCTCCTCATTGATTATTATATTTTTAAGCTCTATTTCTATAGGTGAAAGTTTTGCTAATAATAACTTTCTCTTCCGCACCAATGGCTGAAGCTCATTTTCTAATTCCTTGCGTTGATCTAAAATTTTCCACCTCTGTTTTATAAGCTCAATTAGTCTTTTCCTATTTTCTAATTTATCTCTCTTTAACTCTATTTCTGTTGCTTCTTGTAATAGAGTTCTAAGTTTTTTATTTATTCTCTCTATCTTGTTTTCTAAATTTACTTTTTCATCTTCTAGCTTCCATCTTGCGGTGATTTTCGCTTTTAGTTTATCTTCTAATTCCCATCTTTCCTTTTCCGCCTTTTTTCTAATTTCAGGATCATTAGTAGCTTTTTCTTCGGCTTCTACTTTAGCTATTTTAGCAGAAATTCTTTCTTCTTCTTCCAATATTTGAGATAACTTTTCTTCTATTTTTTCTAGCTCCTCTTTTAAATGATCTAATCTGCTCTGGAGAGGGCTTTTTTTATTTTCTATCTTTTTTAGCCTTTGAGTTAG
>WFWQ01000049.1 GCA_015491015.1 Patescibacteria group bacterium
GTAGATGAGATTGATTCAATTTTAATTGACGAAGCTAGAACTCCTCTTATAATTTCTATGCCAGACGAAGAGTCGCCTGAACTCTATAAAAAGTTTGCTAAGGTAGTAGCTCAATTAAAAGAAGGAGTTCATTTTAACATTGATGAAAAGATGAGAGTTGTAACTTTAACTGAAGAAGGAATCAATAAAGTAGAAGAAATCTTAGGGGTTAAAAATCTGTACACCAAAGATTGGTCTAAATACTTGCATTATTTAGAGCAGTCTTTAAAAGCTTTTTATCTTTTTAAAAAAGACAGAGATTATGTGGTTAAAAATGGAGAAGTAATTATTGTAGATGAGTTTACAGGAAGATTACTTCCTGGAAGAAGGTATTCTGAAGGTTTGCATCAAGCTATAGAAGCTAAAGAAGGAGTAGAAGTTAAACAGGAAAGTAAAACTTTAGCCACAATTACTTTTCAAAATTACTTTAGGATGTATAAAAAATTAGCAGGAATGACAGGAACAGCTAAAACTTCAGCTGAAGAGTTTTACAAAGTTTATGGTTTGGAGGTAATCACTATTCCTACCAACAAACCAATGATAAGGAAAGATCATCCGGATAAAGTTTTCAAAACCAAGAAAGCTAAGTTTGAAGCTGTAGTTCAAGAGATAAAGAAAAGGTATCAAAAAGGGCAACCTGTATTAGTGGGAACAACTTCAATAGAAAATAATGAATACCTAAGCAAGCTTTTAGAAATAGAAGGAATACCCCACCAAGTTTTAAATGCTAAAAATCACCAAAGAGAAGGTGAAATTATAGCTCAGGCAGGGAAATTAGGAGCTGTAACTGTGGCTACCAATATGGCAGGAAGAGGGGTAGATATAATTTTAGGAGGAAACCCTCCAGATCCCCCAGAGGCCAAAAAAGTTAAAGAATTAGGAGGTCTTTTTGTCTTAGGAACAGAAAGGCACGAATCGAGAAGAATTGATAATCAGTTAAGGGGAAGAGCAGGAAGACAAGGAGACCCTGGAGAAACTCAGTTCTTTTTATCTTTAGAGGATGATTTAATTAGAATCTTTGGAGGAGAGAGGGTTAAAGCTTTATTAGAAAAGTTCAACTTTCCAGAATCAGAACCTATTTCTTCTCCTTTAATTAACAAAGTAATAGAGGAAGCTCAGGCTAAAGTTGAAGGATTTAACTTTGATTTAAGAAAGCATCTTTTAGAGTACGATGAAGTTTTAAACAAGCAAAGAGAAAAAATTTATAGTCTGAGAAGAGAAATTTTAACTTCTTCAAATCTTTTTTCAAAACTTTTAAGTATTTTAGAAAAAGAAATTAAAGAAATATTGATAGCGCATACTAGCTCCAGATCTATTAAAGAGTGGAATATTGAAGAAATTTTAGAAGACATTAAATCTTTAGCTCCAAATTTAGATTCTGCTTTAAGAGTAGATATTCAAAATTTAGTAGAAAGTTCTCCTACTTTAGAGAAAGCTCAACATTCTCTTTTGAACTTTATCTTTAAAATCTTAGCTCAACAGTTAGAGCAAAAAAGAGAAAAAGCAAGTAAAGAAAGCTTTGAAAGATTTTTGAAAGTTTTGTTTTTGTCAGTATTAGATAATCTTTGGTCAGAACACTTAACCTTAATGGACTATTTGAGAGATTCTGTAAGATTGAGAGCTTTAGGACAATTGGATCCTTTAGTAGAGTATAAGCAAGAAAGCTTCAAGCTTTTTCAAGAACTCTTGAGATCTTTCCAAAAAGAAGTAGTAAAAAGAGTTTTCCAGATAGAAGTTAGAGAAGAACAAAAAGAACTTCCTTTTTTGGCAAACTTGATATTTCAAAAGCCAGAACTTCAAACTAACCTTTCTCAAGAAAAAACTTTTTTTCAACCTGTAAGAGTTTCTCAAAAGATTGGAAGAAACGATCCTTGTCCTTGTGGCTCAGGTAAAAAGTGGAAAAAATGTGGTTTGTTAAACACTAAAGAGCATCAAGAAAATATGGCAAGGCTTCAAAAAGAAAGAGCCAGCTGAAGAGCTGGCTCTAATCAAAGTCAATTCTAAATTCTTTACCCCACTCTTTAAAGCCTATTTTAAGATAAAAGTGATGTACCTCTCTTCTCTCATCTCTGGAGGTGGCAATGATCTTATAACACCCACAAGCTTTAGCAATTTCAATAGCATTTTTAACTAATTCCGTTCCAATTCCTTTCCCTCTAAACTCCTCTTCCACAAATACATCTTCTAGTAAGGCATACGATCTAGAATGAAGGTCATTAAAAATTATAACTAAATAACATCTTGCAATTTCTCTATTTTCTCTAATTTTATTCAACTTGATTTGAAGTGTAGGTAGAAAAGAAATTTCTCTTGGAGAAAATCCCTCCTCAAAAGCTTTCCTTAATGCTCTTTCTTTGATCTGGTCCAGAGTCACTTCGTTTACCATCTTTTACCCTCCTCCTTTTTATTGAGCTAAGCTTTTTATACAAGTTTTTTAAGAAAATTTCAAACTCTTTTTTTAATTCTGGATGCTCTAAAGCTAACTCTACTACAGATTTTAAATACTCAAGTTTGTTGCCAGCATCATAATATTTTGCATTTTTAATTTCTACAGCATAAGCTGGAAAACCTTCTTTAATTAAGTACCTAATAGCTTCTACTAATTGATATTCTCCTTTTAAATCAGGCTTAACTTTAGGGGCTATTTTGAAAATCTCTTTAGGTAAAATATAAGCTCCGTGAACTGCAATATTAGAAGGAGCTTTATCTGGTGAAGGTTTTTCTACTATATCTTCAAGTTTATAAATTCTCTTTTCTATCTTTTTTAGCTTTCCTATCCCGTATCTAGAAAGACTTTTTTTATCTTTGATTTTTACCGCAGAAATTAATATCCCTGGATATCTTTTAAAAACTTGGAGTAGTTGAAAAATTCTGGGAGGTTGAGCTCTAATAAACTCATCTCCCCACGTTAACAAAAAATAATCTTCGTCTTTTAGTAATTCTTTGACTTTTTCTTCAAAGAGCAAAGTTAAGCTTCCATATTGATAATAATCTGTCTCTTATACACATCTGACG
>WFWQ01000050.1 GCA_015491015.1 Patescibacteria group bacterium
GATAAATATCAAACTAACAAGAAAGACAAACTTAGAGAACTTAAAAGTCTTGAGAATCTAAAAGTTAAAAAAGAAAAACCAAAAGAAGAAAACCAAACTAAAGAATCTTCATCTAAAAACAAAACTACTAAACCTAAAAACCAAAAAGATAAAAACCAAAACTCAAAACCTTCCCTTTGCTCTAACTTTGCTCAAGTTCCCAAAAGAACTAAAGTCTTAATTTCAGAGATAGCTTGGATGGGAACTAAAGAAGGAGCTACCAAAGAATGGATGGAACTTCAGAACTTAACTGCCAAAGAAATAGATCTTTCTTTATGGCAACTTTTAAGTTCAGATCAAAAGATTAAAGTTATCTTTCCCAAAGGAACTAAAATCAAACCTTACTCTTTCTTCCTCTTAGAAAGAACTTCAGATCAAACTTTACCTCAAATTAAAGCAGATCTAATTTACAAAGGTGCTTTACCTAATAAAGGTTCTTCTTTATATCTGTTTGATTCCAACTGTACCTTACAAGATTTAGTTTTAGCTTCCTCTAAATGGCCAGCAGGAGATCCAAAAACCAAAAGAACTATGGAAAGAAAAGGCAAAGATCTTTGGCAAACCTCTTTAAATCCAGGAGGAACTCCCAAAAGCAAAAACAGCTTAATCTCTTATGAAAGCAAACAAAGAGAAAGATTAAACCAAAAAGAAAAACAAAGCTCAAACTTTTCAACTAAATCTAACTTTTACCTTAAAGTAGTTATCAACGAAATAGCTTGGGCAGGAAATCAAGATTCCCCTCAAGATGAATGGATAGAACTTAAAAACAACACTTCAGAAGATATCAACCTTCAAAACTGGACTTTAAAATCAGAAGATAATTCTCTAACTATCCAACTTTCAGGAAAAATCTTAGCTAACTCTTTCTACCTTTTAGAAAGAACAGATGATACTACTATCTCTAATATTAAAGCTGACTTAATTTACAAAGGTTCTTTATCCAACCAAGGCAAAACCTTACTTCTTTTAGATTCTCAAGGAAAGTTAGTAGATAAAGTTCCTTGTTTAAAAGATAAAGAAACTCAAAAATGTAAAGGTTGGTTAGCTGGCAAAGCTTCACCTTTCTACTACTCTATGGAAAGAAAAGATAGTTCAAAATCAGGAGAAGATCCTTCCAACTGGCAATCTAACCTTGGCATCTTTGTTTCAGGCTTAAGTGCAAAAGGAAACTTCATTGCAGGAAGCCCCAAACAAGAAAACCAAGTCTTATCTTCCCCTTTAACTTTACCAAAGTACATTAAAAGAGATGCCTTTTTACCAAAAGATTTTTCCCCTTACTTAATCTCAAATGAAGGTTTAACCATCTTAAACTCTTCAACCTTAAAGATAGAAAAAGGAACCACTATCAAACTTGAAACTCCTAAAGGATTTATTTCTGTAGAACCTAATTCTTCTTTATTAGCTCGAGGCACCAAATCAGAACCTATAACTTTCACTTCTCAAAAAGATCCAGATTTACCTTTCAAATGGGATGGAATATATATCAAAGAAAACTCTCAAGCTATCTTTGAAAATGTAAACTTTAACTTAGGAGGAAACTCAGACTCTGTAATTAGAGTTTGGGGCAAAGTTGAAATTAAAGATTCATCTTTTACCAACTCAAATTCTGCTTTACACCTTTACCAAGGTTTAGCTAAAGTTGAAAGCTCAACCTTCAAAAACTTAACCAACTACCCTTTAACCAACTGGCCCTTTGGCATAAAAGTTAAAGAAGGAAAGTTAGAGCTAACTAACTCTTACTTTGAAAACTTTGACAATCCCGCTTTAGTTTTATTTTCCAAAGAAGAATCTTTAATTAAACAAAACACTTTCAAAAAGATTAAATCTTTCCCTATAGTTTTGTATTCTGGAGCTAAAGCTTTAATTGAAGAAAACCAAGGAAAAGAAAACCCAAATAACTTCATCTTCCTTTCTCAATCTGGAACCTCAAGCAAAGAAAACCTAACTTTAACCTTAACCAAAAACCAAATCCCTTATCTAATCCAAGGAACTTATACTATCCCTTCTAACTTAACCTTAAAGATAGAAAAAGGAACCACTGTAGCTTTTTCTCCCAACTCCCAACTTAAAGTTTTAGGAACTTTAGAAGTTAAAGGAACCAAAGCAGAACCTATAACCTTCTTATCTGAAGATAGATTAAAAGGAAAAGAAGAAAAAGAAAGTAAAAAATGGGAAAAGATAGAATTCCTTCCCAACTCCAAAGGAACCTTAACTTACCTTATTCTCCAAGATTCCAAAGAAGGAATAGTTGAAGATCCTAACTCTCAAGTAACCAAGGAAAATTTAACTACCCTTTAAGTTGTTCAGACATCGAATGTCTGAACAGGTAGGTGTCTGAACGGGGGTTGAGGTTTGGGGGAGTTTGGGGTAAAATTTAAAAAGCTTATGTTTTTAGAGATTTTTTCTGAAGATTTTTTAAAGCTTTTTGTGGCTGTAATTTTGGGAGCTTTAATTGGTTTAGAGAGAGAATCTAAGAAAAAAGAAGCAGGCTTGAAAACTTATTCTTTAGTTTCCTTAGGATCTGCTTTATTCACCTTGATAGCTTTAAACTTGATTAAAGTTTATGAGGAAAATTTAGCTGTAGGTTTAGATCCTATTAGAGTAATCCAAGCTATAGCTATAGGAGTAGGCTTTATAGGAGGAGGAATTATAATTTATAGGCAGTTTCATGTAGAAGGTTTAACTACTGCAGCAGGTTTGTGGTTAAGCTCTGCAGTTGGAATTTCAGTGGGAGCTGGGTTTTATGAGATTGCAATTTTAGCTTCGATTTTAGCTTTGATAATTTTAACTTTCTTTTCCTACATTGAAAGATGGATCTTTAAAAAAGGAACCCAAGATTTATGGAAGAAAAGTGGATAATTATTGACTTTATTATTTCTGCTTTGGTAATTTTAATATTGGTTTGGTTAACTTTAAAATATATGGCCACGTAGCCAAGTGGTAAGGCAGGGGACTGCAAATCCCCTATACGCGGGTTCGAATCCCGCCGTGGCCTCAGCTAAACTCATCAATTTAAATGGAAGAAAAAAGAGAATATTACTTAACTCCTTCAGCCTTAGAAAAAATTGCTCAGGAGTTAGAAACTCTTAAGAAGATAAAGCAAACTAAAGTTAAAAAAGGTACTCCTCAAACTTTTCATTCTGAAGATTTAAATCCTGAATACCTTTCTTTTATTGAGGATTTAGAAAGTTTAGAAAAAAGAATCCATGAGCTAGAAGAGATTTTGAAAAGAGCTAAAAATATAGCTGAAGCTCCAAGGGAAGAAGGTAAGGTGGGAATAGGCTGTAAAGTTTTAGTGGAAATTGAAGGGAAAGAAGATGAGTTCTTGATTGTAGAAAGCATTGAAGCTGATCCTTCTCAGGGAAAGATAAGCTATCTTTCTCCAGTGGGAAAAGCTTTATTAGGTAAAAAAGAGGGGGATGTAGTAGAAATTTCCTTTCCTTTAAAGTTGGTTTATAAAATTAAAAAAGTAACCTTTGAGTTTTAAGTCAAAAAATATGAGCTTTAAAAATATAATTAACTTTTTAAAAGAAACTGAAAATCTAAAAATTTTGCCTTATCCAGAGTCTAAAGAATTAAAAGTTCAAAATCCCAGCTCTTGTGCTCAGCATATTTTTAGAACTGGATTAACTACTTGGCTTTTAATTAAAAATTTAAACTTAAAGGCAGATTTGAATAAGGTTTTAAGCTTAGCTTTAGTTCACGATTTAGCTCAAGGAGATTTTCCCTCTCTAATTAAATCTTTAGATAACTTACCAGAAGAAATAAGAGATAAACTTTTATCTCTTTTGCAAGAGCTTAAAGAGAAAGAAAGTTTAGAGAAAAAGTTAGTTTTAGCTGGTAGTTTATTTGAAGCTTACCTTGAACTTTGGGAAAAAGAAGGAGCAAGGTTAGAAAAAGAGAAAGTTTTAACTCAAGCTGAAAATAAGATTGAGATTAAAGAGTTTTACCAAAAGTTTAAATTGGCTTTAGAAAAAGCTAAAGATCCGGTAATAGAGTTTATTTTTGAAATTGGCAAACTTAAGAATTTACCTCGCAGAGGATGGATAATTAGAAAGATCCCTGATCCTGAAACAGTTGCAGATCACACTTTTACTGTAACTTTGCTTTCTTTGCTTTTGCTTTCAAATAGAGAAGATATAGATTTGAAAAAAGCTTTAAAGATGGCTTTAATTCACGAAATTTGCGCAGTTTATGCTGGAGATTACACTCCTCACGACATCTTTTCTCAAGGGCTTTTAAGATGGTTTAGATCTTTTACTCAAAAGCCTAGATTAGAAGTTGCCAAAAAACAAAAACTCTTCTTGCAGATTTACAAAAGAGAAACTAAAAGCTTGCAAAAGCTTATCAACAAACTCCCTGTAAATTTGCAGGGAGAAATTTTATCTTTATGGATTGATTTTGTAGAAAAGAGAAGCTTAGAAGCTCAATTAGTAGATCAGCTCAATTGCATTGCAACTTATCTTAAAGCTTTAGAGTATTCTCAAAAGTATAAAGATTTCCCTCTTTCTATCTTTGTGGAAAATGTTTATCACTTTGTTTCAGATCAGAGCCTAATTGACTTTGTTCAAGAGCTTAATTCCGAATTTTCAAGCTAAATTTTATGAAAAATTTCTTTTGGTTTTTGCTTCTCTTGGGATTAGGAATAGGTTTGTTTTTCTGGTCTTTTGAAAATGTCAACTTTAAAGAAATCAAAGTTTTAATTTCTTCTTTTAGTTTTGGACAAGCTTTAATTATTTTAGCTGTAGCTTTACTTTCTTATCTTCTCAATGTAGGACAATGGAAAATAGTTTTGGAAACTTTGTCTTGGCAAAAGTTTAGCTTTTTTGATCTTTTGAAAGTTTGGTTAGCTGGATGGAGTGTCAACTTTTTGACTCCTGTAGCTTTAATTGGCGGGGAGGCAGTAATGATAGGGGGATTGAAGCTTTCAAAAGAAAAAGATTTTCCTACTTTCCCTTCTATAGCTTCGGTGATCTTAATTAGGATTTTGAGCTTTAGTTCAGCTATTTTCTTTATTCTTTTGGGTTTAGGGGTTTTAATTTTCTACCAGATCTCTATTCCTTCTTTCCTGGAGCTTTTAGTTTTTTCTTTAGTTTTAGCCTTAGCTTTCTTTTACTTTTTAGCCTTCAAGAAAACCAAACTTTTCTCTAAAGGTTTAGCCTTTTTAGAAAAGAAGTTCTTTAAAGTTCAAGCTATTTCTGAAATAGAGGATCTAATTTTTAGTTTTTTCTCTCAAAAAGAGAAGTTAGCTTCAGCTTTAGCCTTAGGGATTTTGAGCAACTTAGCAATTTTGCTAAGAATTTATCTTTTATTTTGGTTTATGGGAATTGGCGTTTCTTTAAATCATCTTTTAGTGGTTTTAAGCTTTTTGCATTTAGGTTATCTTTTGGCTTTGCCAGCTAATTTAGGGAGCTTGGAGTTTTTTCAAAAGTTAGCTTTTTCCTTCTTTGGACTTTCTGGGCCTCAAGCTTTAGCTTTTTCAATCTCTTTTAGAGCAAGTGAGCTCTTTTGGGTTTTAGTTGGTGTTTTGATCTTGGCTAATTTTTGGCTATCTTTAAATAAAAAGCTTCTAAATAAAGCTTTTAATGAACAATTCAGAGATAGCTAAAATTTTTAGAGAGATAGCTGATATTTTAGAGGTCAGAGAAATACCTCACAAACCCCAAGCTTATAGGAGAGCTGCTTTGGCTTTAGAAGGATTAGAAGAAGATGTAGCTGATATCTACGCTAAAGGAGGAAAAAGGGCTTTAGAAGAAATTCCTGGAATTGGAAAATCTTTAGCTGAAAAAATAGAAGAGTTCTTGCTCAGTGGAAAGATTAAAAAGTACGAAGAGCTAAAGAAAGAACTCCCAGTTAATTTAGAAGAGCTCACTCAAGTTGAAGGCTTAGGGCCTAAAAGAGTTTATGTTTTGTATAAAAAGCTTGGGATTAAGAACTTAGAGGATTTAGAGAAAGCAGCTAAAGAGCACAAGATTGCAAAGTTAGAAGGATTTGGCCCAAAGAGCGAAGAAAACATTTTGCAAGGAATTGAGTTTTTAAAGAAGTCTAAAGGGAGGATTCCTTTGGGAGTGGTTTACCCTATTGTCCAAAAAGTAAAAAAGGTTTTGTCTAATTTAAAAGAAGTGAAAAAGATAGAAGTAGTTGGCTCTTTTAGAAGGAGAAAAGAGACAGTTGGAGATATTGATATTTTAGTTGTGACTTCAAATCCTGAAAAGGTGATGGATGTCTTTTGTAGTTTAGAAGGAGTGGTTAAAGTTTGGGGTAGAGGGCCTAAAAAAGCTTCGGTGCATATGAAAGAAGGTTTTGATATGGATTTGAGAGTTACAGATAAAGAAAGCTTTGGTGCAAGCTTGCAATACTTTACAGGTTCTAAAGCCCATAACATTGCGGTAAGAAAAATAGCTATTTCTAAAGGATTAAAACTTAACGAATACGGGTTATTTAAAGGAGAAAAAAAGATAGCAGGAGCTACAGAAGAAGAGATTTATCAAAAGTTAGGGATGCAAGTTCCACCACCTGAGATTAGAGAAGATCAAGGAGAAGTGGAGTTAGCTTTGAAGCATCAACTTCCAAAGTTAGTTGAACTTAAAGATATCAAAGGAGATTTACATGTGCATTCAAATTTTGATGGAGGAGTAGATTCTATAGAAACTTTAGCTTTAAAAGCCCAAGAGTTAGGTTATCAGTATTTAGGAATTTCAGATCATACCAAGTTTTTGAGAATTGAAAGAGGTTTAGATGAAAAGCAGTTAGAAGAAGAAAGAAAAGAAATAGATAAGCTTAATCTTAAGTTTAAAAAGATAGGATTTAAAATTTTCCAAGGAGCTGAAGTTAATATTTTAAGAGATGGAACTTTAGATATTTCAGATAAAGCTTTAGCTAAGTTAGATTATGTGATAGCAGGAGTTCACTCTAACTTTAATATGTCAGAAAAAGAGATGACAGCGAGAATTAAAAGAGCTATGAAAAATCCTTATGTTACCATTATAGCTCACCCTACGGGGAGATTAATTCAAAAGAGAGAAAGCTATAACTTTGATTTTGAAGAGATCTTGAAAACCGCTAAAGCTACAAATACCATCTTAGAGATTAATTCTTCTCCAGAAAGGTTAGATCTTCCAGATAAATATATTAGATTTTGTGTAGAACAGGGAGTAAAATTAGTGATTAACACTGACACTCATCACTGGCAACATTTAAGATATATGGAGTTAGGAGTAGGCCAGGCTCGCAGAGGCTGGGCTAAAAAAGAAGATATAATTAATACTTACTCTACTTCAGAAATAGAAAAAGTTTTTAAATTAAAGAGAAAGAATGCCAATTGAAAAGTCAGCTGGATTTGTGATTTTTAAAGAAAAAGACAAAGAAAGGTTTTATCTTTTGCTTCACTATCCTGAAGGCCATTGGGACTTTCCTAAAGGGCATATTGAAAAAGGAGAAGATCTTTTAGAAACAGCTAAAAGAGAACTAAAAGAAGAAACTGGGATAGAGAATGTAGAAGTTATTTCAGGATTTCAAAAAACAATTAGATACTTTTTTAAGAGAGGGAAAGAAACAGTTTTAAAGTTTGTTACTTTCTTTTTAGCTAAAGCTTTAGATTCTAAAGTTAAGCTTTCTTTTGAGCACCAAGGTTTTAAATGGCTAAAATTTGAAGAAGCTTTAAACCTTTTGACTTTTGATAATGCTAAAGAGGTTTTAAGATCAGCTGAAGAATTTTTAATTAAAAATGAAAAAAGAGATTAAAGAGATAGCTAAAAACAAAAAGATCTCTAACTTTGAGATCTTAGAAAGTTTAGAAGCTGGAATAGAGCTTAAAGGTTTTGAAGTTAAAGCTATCAAAGAAGGGAAAGTTTCTTTACACGGTGCTTACGTTATCCCTAAAGGGGAAGAGCTATTTTTAGTTGGAGCTAAAGTTGCTCCTTACCAGCCTTTAAATGTCCCTCAAGATTATAAAAAAGACAGAGATAGAAAGCTCTTGCTTCATAAAAGAGAAATTAAATCTTTAATTGGGAAAGTTTCCCAAAAAGGGTTGACATTACTACCTAAAAGGCTATATACTAAAGGCAATAAAATTAAAGTTGAGATTGTTTTAGCTAAGGCAAAAAAGAAGTTTAAAAAGAAAGAAGAGATTAAGAAAAGAGAGTTAGATTTAGAACTTCAAAGGTTGCTTAAAAAATGGGGGTGAATAAGATTCGACAGGGTGAGGAACTTTAAGCTGGCAAGCAAGGTTTGGAGAGTCCTTTAAAAACTCTCCAAAAACAAAATGCCAACTATCAACCTGCTTTAGCCTTAGCTTAATAAGCTGAGGCTGGTCCCTTTAAGCTTTCCCTGAGGAGCTTTAAGGGGCTTAATAGATCTCAGGGCCAGCTTAAAGGTTTCCTCCTTCCTTTAAGCTGGATTTTGAAGGAGGATAGGATCTCAGATTTTTGCTGGTTTTTAATCTGAGATCTGAAAGTTTAAACCAGCTAAGCTTGTAGATAGCTTAAAGTTCCAACCCTGGACGTGGGTTCGCTACCCGCCACCTCCACTAAAGTTTCAAAATTTTGGGAGAAGTTTTAAAGAATCAAGAAATTAAAGCCAAGAAAGTTAGAGTTATAGATGAGCAAGGAGAAAATTTAGGCATTTTTTTATTGGAAGAAGCTTTAAAGTTAGCTCAAGAAAAAAACTTAGACTTAATCTTAGTAGCTCCTCAAGCTAATCCTCCAGTTTGCAAAATAGCAGATTACGGAAAATATTTATACCAGCTCAAAAAGAAAGAAAGGCAAAAGAAAAAGCACAAGGGGGGAGAAGTTAAGGTGATAAGATTAGGTTTCCAAATTTCAGATCACGATTTGGAATTTAGAGCAAATCAAGCTAAAGAGTTTTTAAAAGAAGGTTTTAGAGTGAAGATTGAACTTCCTTTAAGAGGTAGAGAGAACAAGTTTAAAGATTTAGCTAAAGAAAAGATTAAAAAGTTTATTCAGCTTTTAGCTCAAGAGTTTAACCTTAAAGCTGAAGAAATTAAATCTCAAGGGAGAAACTTAATTACTATAATTACTAAAAGTTAAAATGGGAAAGCCTAAAACCAGAAAATCAATATTAAAAAGATTTAAGATTACAAAGACAGGCAAAGTTTTAAGGAGAGCTACAGGGCAAGATCACTTTTTGATTAAAAAAAGCTCTAAAAAGAAGAGACAGTTTAAAAAGTGGATTGAGGTAAAAGGTGCTGAAGCTAAAAAGATAAAACAACTTCTTTATTATTCTAAATAAAAATTATGGTTAGGGTAAAAAGGGGAGTAACTAAAAGAAGGAGGAGAAAGAAGGTTATAGCTCAAGCTAAAGGCTACAGATGGGGTAGAAAATCAAAGTATAGGTTAGCTAAGCAAGCTTTAATGAAGGCTTTAACTTATGCTTATAGAGATAGAAGAGTAAAAAAGAGAGAGTTTAGAAGATTATGGCAAATTCAAATTCAAGCAGCTTGCAGGGAAAGAGGAAAAAAGTACTCAGAGTTTATTCATGCCTTAAAGCAAAAAAATATTGAATTAGATCGCAAGGTTTTGGCTAACTTAGCTCAAGACTATCCTGAAATTTTCTCTCAAGTTTTCGAAGAAGCTTTCAAACAATGATTTTAAAAGAGAAAAAAATTAAAAAGATAGTAAAGATTATAAGCAAACACTACAAACCTGAAAAGATAATTCTCTTTGGCTCTTTTGCATGGGGAAAGCCAAACAAAGACTCAGATGTAGATATTTTTATAATTAAAAACACTAAAGAAAATCGTTTTAAGCGCCAACTTAAAGTCAGAAGATTAATTAAAGGAGAAATCCCTGCAGATATTTTGGTGTATACTCCAAAAGAAGTTAAAAAGAGAATTGAGCTTGGAGATTTTTTTATAGAAGAAATTCTTAAAAAAGGTAAAGTTTTATATGATGCAAAAAGAAAGCAAGAATTTTCAACTCGCTAAAGAGTGGTTTCTCAGGGCTCAAGATGATGAACTTTCTATTGAAGCTCTAAGTTTTAAGTTCAGTAAGTTCAAACATTCGATGTCTGAACAGGTATAGGGTGAAGTTTTAAAGTATGTGTTCCAACAAAGAATATTTAGAAGTAGAAACCGCTATGTGTAGTTCAAGAGGGTGCTTTAGATTGGTATAGATTTGTAGACGAATATTGGAAACTTTTTAAAGAAGCTGATAACAATTGAAAAAGTTGAAAAGTCTTTATCTGAAAATTAGATGAGTTATTAGTTTTAACGTAGACTAAGCAGATAATTTTTATGTTTAAATTTAAAATTCTTTCCTCAATTCAAACATTCAATGTCTGGAAAGGTGGGGTTTGGAGCAAAAAGTGATGGATTTGACAGCTTAATTTGGGGTAAAGTAAAATTTTAAAAATAGAGAAGGAAAATAAATTTAATGGCTCTGATTTTGAGCAAGAGGAAAATTCTAATTTTAGTTTCTCTTTTAGTTTTGATTTCTTTTTTAGCTTTTGGATTTTTAGTTTTTAAGCCTCAAAAGAAAGCTATTTCCGCTACTTTCACTTGGACACAGAATGATTGGTCGGGGGGAGCTGATACTGTAGCTACTAATTCGCATATTAACGAACAATCAAATCCGGGTTCTTGGAATAAGTATTATTCTTCAAATTTTGTATCATTTGCATTAGATAATAAACCTCAAGCTATTCCAGACCCTGCGGGGTTGGTAATTTTATGGGATCAATCCTCAAATCCTCCTTCTGGATGGACCGAGATAACTTCAAATTATTCCGGAAGACTTTTAAGGATTAATTCAACTCCAGGAGGTATAGGGGGCAGATCTGTTCATAGTCATTCTGTTGTGGTAAATTCTACTGTATGCGCTTATAAGTCTATTTCTACAGGAGGGCAAAGTATCGTAGCACCCTTTAATCATACTCATTCTGTGGGAACTATAAGTGTAAGTAATGCAAATTTAATACCATTGTCGGTTAATCTTAGATTGTTTCAATATTCAGGTTCTGTAGAAAATTTTTACATCCCTTCTGATGCTATTTTATTAAGAAAAATTTCCAATGTTCCAAGTTATGGATTAGAATATGTTGATTTTAATAATTACTTTTTAAGGCTAAATTCTAATCCTAGAACAACCTACGGAAGCAATTCTCATGTTCACTCAATGAGCGGTTTTACAGGAACTGTATCCAACTCTCCAGTTCAAGCTGATGATCCTTTTTTTGGTACACCGGTTGAAGCCCTAGAAGTAAACCATACTCATCCTGTTACCGGCTCTTCTTCTTCAGCTTCTAATATTCCTTTATATTCCTCTTACCCTTCTATAAAGTTAACTCAGGACATAAAAAGAGCAGGCAACAATAATTTATATCTATTTATCTCTAATCCAAATGCTTTGCATTGGAATCTAGTGACTTCAGAGAATCAAAGATATTTAAGATTTACTTCTATCTCTAGCTGTAGTACACCTCCTTGCAGAGGAGGCAATGCTTCTCACTCTCATACTAAAACTACAGGCGATAACACTTTGTCTTTAACATATGGTTCTTATAGCACCTCTTCCTCAGCTAATGGATGTGCGGGAAAAAGGGGAACATTATATGTTTTCCATACTCATACTTTAACTCTTAATTCTACCTCTAATAATCCTCTTTATGTAGATGTAGCTTTGGCTTCTCCTTCAACTTATCAAGGCGAAGTTGTTTCTTCACCTTTTGATACCGAAGATCCTACCACTATTTTAAGTGGAATTTCATGGAATGAAGAGTTGGGCAGTTTAGGAAATATTAAATTCCAGATTAGATCTTCTTCAGATGGTGTTAATTGGAGTCCTTGGATGGGTCCAGATGGTACTTCAAATACTTACTTTGATGATGGAATTGTAGGATGTAGCAAAAGTGGGAATAGTGTAACTTGTACCATAGATGCACTCCCTCAAGCTTTAAAAGATGGATCTGGAGAAAGATATTTTCAATATAAAGTTATTTTAGAAAACGATGCTAAACTTTTGTCTGTTTCTATAAATTACACCATCAACACCGAACCTACAATTTCTAATGTTTCAGCTTCTCAATCTGCTTCAAATCCAATCAATGTTTCTTATGATTATTCTGATGTGGAAAATGATAGTGCAAATATCTATCTCTTTTATGATACAGGTTTAACTTTAGCTTCAAATATCACTTCTTCAGATACCACTATTTCAGTTTCAGATCCAAACTCAGTTTTACCTTTAATTCCAAATCAAGCTTCTTACACTTTAATGATAGATAAAGAGATAATAACTTGCACTAACAAAGATCCTACTACCAATACTTTCTCTTCTTGCACCAGAGCTTCTAATAACACTGGCTTTTATCTTAGTTCTCATTCAGCTGGCACTACAGTTTGGATTAAAGCTAACTCTCTTTCAGGAGATGCAGGATCTAATATTTTACCTGGAGCAGGCAAATCTATAACTTGGGATGTTAAACAAGACATTCCAGGATTATATCTTCCTTCAACTGCTACTAATCCTTTTAGAGTTAGAGTTGTAGCTGAAGATGGAAACCAAGCAAGAAATGTTGGATATTTAGATTCACCACCCTTTGAGTTAGATACCAAAGATCCTGTAGTTGGAACTCCTTCTGGGGGAGGCACTGGAGTAAACATTAACCAAAACCAGCTTACTGTAGTAACTAACCAAGATAAAACTAACACTCCCTCTGTTACCTTATACCTTTCTGCTACAGATGATACAGCTTTACAGATGATTGTATCTGAAGATGGAGTTTTTGATACAGAAACTTATCAAGGTTATTCTTCAACTTTATCTTACACCTTTTCTCCTTGTTCTCCTTCTACTCCAGAAACAGGATGTACCAAAACTATCTATGTTAAGTTTAAAGATGCCAAAGGCAACGAAGTTGGTCCTTATACAGATACTATCATCTTGGATGACAATCCTCCTGAAGTTCCAACCCAGCTTTACATTCAAGATATCTCTTTAACTGATTGTCCTACTAATCCTCAAAGCTGTAGGCTCTTTATCTCTTGGAGCAAAAATACTGAAGCAGATTGGATAAGGTATGAGATTTACAGGTCTACAGATGGAACCAACTTTACTTTGCACCATACCATTTCTTTAGAAAACAATGCTCAAGCTAGAGATACTAACTACTTTGTAGATTCAGGGTTAACTTATGGCCAAAAGTATTGGTATAAAGTTAGATCTGTAGATGATATTATCAACAACTCTAACTTTTCTACCCCAGTTTCTTTGATAGCTGGAGGCAATCCTACCGATACAGCTCCCCCAACCATTACCTCAGGCCCTCAAGCTTCAAATATTGGTATTTCTTCTGCTACCATCACTTGGACAACTGATGAAGTTTCTACCTCTGAAGTTATTTATTCTACAGATCCAACTGTTCCTCAAGGCTCCCCAACTCAAGGGGTGTCTGGATTTGATACTAACCATTCTGTAACCTTAGTTGGTTTGCAAGCTAACACTACTTACTACTTTAAAGTTAAATCTTGCGATGCTTCAGGAAACTGTGCTGAATCTTCAATTTCTCAATTTGCCACTCAAGCTCCAGATACAACTCCACCTGTAATATCTAACATTCAAGTTTCAAACATTACAGAAAGCTCAGCTACTATAACTTGGACAACAGATAAAAACTCAGATTCTTTTGTGGAATACTCTACTACTCCAGGCTTTACCCAAGGTGAGGTTCAAGGTAAGTTTGAATTAGTAACTTCTCACTCTGTAACCTTAGTTGGTTTGCAACCTAACACTACTTATTACTTTAAAGTTAGATCTACAGATGCTTCAGGAAATACAGCCACTTCTTTAGAACAAAGCTTCACGACCTTAGCTTCAACTCAAGATGTAACTCCTCCTCAAATTTCAAATGTCCAAGTTTCCAATATTCAATACAACACCGCAACTATAACTTGGACAACCGATGAGCCTTCTTCTTCCTTCGTTGAATTTGGATTAGATACCAATTATGGAAGAATTTATGGCCAAGATGAATCTGTAACTTTGCACACTGTAAACTTGCCTAAAGATTTGTCTCCTTCTACTCTATATCACTTTAGAGTTAGATCTGTAGATTCTGCAGGAAATGAAGCTATTTCGCAAGATTATACTTTTACTACTGCTCCTTCTCCAAATGATACTACTCCTCCTGTGATTTCTAATGTTCAAGTAACCAATGTTACTGAAACCTCAGCAACTATAACTTGGACAACCGATGAAGATTCAGACTCTTATGTTGACTTTGATACCACTTTATCTTTCTCTCAATCTCAAGGTTCACCTACAATGACTACTACCCACTCTGTAACCTTAGTTGGTTTACAACCTAACACTTTGTATTACTTTAGAGTGAGATCTACAGATCCTTCAGGAAATACAGCTATAGATGATAATGCAGGCCAAGGTTATCAATTTGTTACTTTAACATCTACTCAAGATCCTCCAGTAATAGATGAAAATAGCATAACTATTACTAATGTAACTCATAATTCTGCTACTATAACTTGGACAACAGATAAACCTTCTGACTCTTTTGTTGAGTTTGGATTTGATACTTCTTATGGATTTTCTCAAGGAAAGTTTGAAAGTGTTACCCAACACTCTGTCACTTTAGTAGGTCTTTTATCTGAAGCTACCTATCGCTTTAGGGTAAGATCTAAAGATGCACAAGGTTTAGAAGATGTATCTCAAGATTATACTTTTACTACCGCTCCAGCTCCAGATATTACTCCTCCAACTATATCTAATGTTCAAGTTTCAAACATCACTCAAACTTCAGCAGAGATTACTTGGACGACCGATGAACCTACAACTTCAATTGTAGATTATGGTTTAGCTTGCAATAACTTAACTCAACTTGCAGGTGATCCTCAAAATTATGTAGCTTCCCATAGTGTTTCTCTAAATAACTTGCAACCTGGAACTACTTACTACTTTAGAATTAGATCCACAGATCAATCTGGAAACACAGCTACAGATGATAATGCTGGATCTTGCTATACCTTTACTACTCAAGCAGACATTACTCCTCCAACTATAACTAATGTTCAAACTCCAGTAGTAGATAGAAACTCTGCAACTGTAACTTGGGATACTGATGAACCTGCAACTTCTCAAGTGGAATACTCCCCCAGCTCTGACCTAACTAACTCTACCCTCACCCCAGAAATAACAGATTTGAGAACCAAACATTCGGTAGTAGTTCCAGGCTTAACTTCTGGCACCACCTACTACTACAGAGTTATATCCAAAGATTCCTCTGGCAACATAGCTTACTACCCCACCTCTCCTCCTTATCCTTCCTTCACTACCGCTTCATCCAAAGAAGACAACACTCCTCCAACCATCACCTTTAACCCTCAAACCGACATCACCACCACCTTAACTTCAGCTACCATCACTTGGACAACCAACGAACCTGCAAACTCCTTAATTGATTATGGCGAAACTACTTCCTTAGGTTCTTTAGCAGGTAACCCTGATATCTCTTCTCCACCTTTCACCGTTACTATTACCGATCTTAAACCAGGAACTACCTACTACTTTAGATTGAGATCTACAGATCAATCAGGCAACACTACTATAGATGATAACCAAGGAAATCTTTACACTTTCCAAACCCAAGCAGATACTACTCCACCCACAATATCTAATGTTAAAGTAGCTTCAGTAGGCTTAGATAGGGCAACTATTACTTGGGAAACCTCAGAGCCATCTGTTTCTCAAATCTTCTTTGGTACTTCTCCTGGCAATTACTCTAATCAAACCATCTTAACTTCTACTTATCAGACTTTACACTCCATTACCTTACAAAATCTCCAAGCTAACACTACTTATTACTTTAAGGTTAAATCTATAGATTCAGCTGGAAACTCAGTTGAGAAAGATAAAGACAATCAAGGAAACTACTTTAGTTTCCAGACATTAAAGAAAGGAGGTGGAGGCGCAAAGCAACCAAGGGTTACTATAGATACTATCCCTCCCAAGATTAGAAATGTGACAGTTAAACTTATAACTCAAACTTCAGCTACTATAACGTGGGAAACAGATGAACCTTCTAACTCTTTAGTAGAGTATGGAGTGACGAGAGAGTATGGAGAGTTAGAAGGTAATCATCAAGAATCTACTACTTTCCACGTTGTAGTCTTAACTAATCTTAATCCTGGAACTACCTACTACTTCAAAGTAGTTTCTTACGATAGATTCGGTAACCGTGGAGAATCTTTTGGTTCCAGCTTTACTACTTTGCCCGAAGGAGTTACCGCACCCCATGAGGAAAAAGTGAAAGAAATCTTAGAAAGGAAGGAGAAATTTGAAAGATTAAAAGAGAAAGAGAAATTGGGTAGAGATGAAGTAGAGGAAGTTAAGCAAGAAGAGGCTAAAACGCTTTTAGATCAAATTGTGGAGCTAATTAAGCAAACTGGAGAAAAGCCTGAAGTAGTGATAGAAACTATTAGTAGAAAATTAATTTCCCCACCTCAAATTACAGGCGAATCTCCTCAGGTAGAAGTGGGACCAGATTATGCTATAATCAGGTGGGTAACCGACAAACCTTCAACCAGCGTAGTAGCTTTGGCTGAAGCTAAAGATTACAATCCAAACTCAGATAACCCTTATACCTTTGAGGTAGGAAATACCAGAGAGTATGTTCTTTACCACGAAGTTAGAGTAGAAGGTTTGAAGCCCGAAACTACTTACCACTACCAAATAATTAGCCAAGGAAGAGTAGGGCCTCCAGCTAAGTCCGAGGATAGAACCTTTACTACCTTATCTTTGAAACCTCAAATTCAAGGTTTAAGATTAGAAGAAGTGGGAGAAAGGAGTGTAGTTGTAGCTTGGGAAACCCAAATCCCAACTACAGGAAGGATAATAATTACCAATCCTAAAACTGGAGAAAAGAAGATAGTTGAAGAGAAAAACTTAGCCAAGAAGCACAAAAGAGAAATTAGAGATTTGCTTCCTACAACTTCTTACAACCTTCAAATTGAAGCTATAGATGAAAAAGGAAACAGAGTTTTATCTCAAGTTCTTCCATTTTCGACTTCAATTTCTGCCGAACCCCCAAAGATTTCTAACTTAAAGATCTCAACTTCTCTAATTCCAGGTAAACCTGAAAGAGTGCAAACTATAATTTCTTGGCAAACAGATAAACCTTCAACTTCCAGAGTTTACTTCCAAGAAGGAATTCAACCTTTTGATCCTAACTTGCAGCAATCTACACCTTTGCAAGAAAAGTTAGTCTTAGACCATGTAGTTATCATCTTAACTATGAAGCCTGGAACTTTGTATAGAATTAAAGCTGAATCTATAGATGCTTTTGGTAATGTAGCTTACTCTAAAGATTACACTATCTTAACCCCCAAACCTAAAGCTTCCTTAATTCAATTGATAATTGAAAACTTAGAAGAAAGCTTCCAATTCTTAAAGAAGGTTGGAATTTAGAGTTGTCTCAGTATAATTATAGAAAGCTAACTATATGCCTTTTTTAGATGAACAAAAGATTTTAAATTTTTGGAAAGAAAACAAGATTTTCCAAAAGAGCATAGAGCAAAGAGAAGGCAAAAAAGACTTTGTTTTTTACGAAGGTCCTCCTACAGCTAACGCTCCCCCCGGCCTGCACCATGTTTTAGCTCGCTCTTTTAAAGATGCAGTTTGCAGATTAAAGACAATGCAAGGTTTTAGGGTTATAAGGAAGGCAGGGTGGGATACTCATGGTTTGCCAGTTGAGATTCAAGTTGAAAAAGAATTAAAGCTTAAAAGCAAAAAAGAGATAGAGAAATTTGGAATAGAAGAATTTAACCAAAAATGCAAAGAGTCGGTTTTTAGATATATACAAGAATGGCAAGATTTAACTGAAAAGATGGGCTATTGGATTGATTTAGATCATCCTTATATTACTTACCAAAAAGAATATATTGAAACTCTTTGGTTTATCTTAGCTCAAATTTATAAAAAGGGGCTTTTGTACCAAGATTTTAGAGTTTCTCCTTGGTGTTTTAGATGTGAAACGGTTTTGTCTTCTCATGAGGTAGCTCAGGGATACAAGAGGGTTAAAGATCCTTCTTTGTATTTTAAAGTTAAAGTTAAAACTCCTGCTAAAATTCAAGGCTTAAAAGTTCCAGAGAATACCTTCTTTTTGGTTTGGACTACTACCCCTTGGACTTTACCTGGAAATGCCGCTTTGGCGGTAAATCCAGAGTTAGAGTATATCTTAGCTCAAAAAGAAAAAGAGCAGTTTATTTTAGCTAAAGATTTAGTTCAAGTTTTAGGAAATTGTGAGATTTTATCTGAATTTAAAGGTAGAGAACTCGAAGGATTAGAGTACTTGCCTCCTTTTGAAATTGAAGCTTTAAGATCTCCTCAAAGCTTTAAAGTTTACTTAGCTGATTTTGTTTTATCTGAAGAAGGGACAGGAATAGTGCATATAGCTCCAATGTATGGAGATGAGGACTTTGAGTTAGCTACCAAAGTAGGTTTACCCAAGCACCATACTATCTTGAAAGATGGAACCTTTTCTCAAGACTTGCCTTCAGATTTTCAAGATTTCAAGGTAAAGGATCCTCAAACAGATCAAAAGATAGTAGATTATCTTAAAAGTAAAGGCTTGCTTTACAAGTTAGAAACTATAGATCACGATTACCCTTTTTGTTGGAGATGTAAAAATCCTCTAATTTATTATGCTATCTCGTCTTGGTTCATCAAGATGAAGGATTTAAAAGAAAAGCTTTTGGAAAATAACCAAAAGATTAATTGGATACCAGCTCACATTAAAGAAGGAAGATTTGGAGAATGGCTAAAGGAAGTTAAAGATTGGGCTTTAACTCGAGAAAGGTTTTGGGGAACTCCTTTGCCTATTTGGGAATGTGAAAACTGCAAGGAAAAGATAGTTATCTCTTCTTTGAAAGAGCTTAAATCTCAAAAGTTTTCAGATTTAGAAGTTTACTTAGCTCGACATGGAGAAACAGTTTACTCTAAAGATCCAGAGAAAATTGGCAAAATTTATCCTCCTCCAGATGAAGATACAGCTTTCTTGTCTACAGAAGGTAAAGAGCAAGCTAAAAAGATAGCTAAGTTTTTTAAAGAAAAAGGAATTAAGTTAGATTTGATCTTTTGTTCTGATTTAAAAAGAGCTAAAGAAACAGCTGAAATTGTAGCTAAAGAGCTTAAAGTTAAAGTAGTGGAAGATGAGAGATTAAGAGATTTAGATTTCGGAGAGTTCCATCTTAAAGATAAAAAAGTTTTAAGAGATTTTTACGCCCAAGCTCAAAATCTTTTTAGCCTCAGGATTCCTGGAGGGGAATCTCTAAGAGATGTTTACTTGAGGGTTTTTAGTTTTTTGAAAGAGATAGTTGAAAAGCACAGGAAAGCTAAGATTTTAATTGTTAGCCATGGTTTTCCTCTTTGGATTATAGAAGAAGTTTCTAGAGGAGAAGAGTTTTCAGGCTACGATGCTGAAAGGTTTAGTTTAGGGGAGGTTAGAAAAGTAGAAATTAAGTTTTTGCCTTACAATTTTGAAGGAAAGCTTGATCTCCACCGCCCTTACATAGATGAAGTTAAGTTTTTATGTCCAAAATGTGGAAGCTTTGCTAAAAGATTGGCTTATGTGATTGATGTTTGGTTTGATTCTGGAGCTATGCCTTTTGCTCAATACCACTGGCCTTTTGAAGAAGGGAAAGAAAATTTACCACCTAAACTTTTTCCTGCTGACTTTATTGCAGAAGGTATAGATCAAACTCGAGGTTGGTTTTACACGCTCTTAGCTATCTCAACCTTATTAGATTTTGGCCCTCCTTATTTAAACGTTATTTGTTTAGGCCATCTTTTAGATGAAAAGGGAGAAAAGATGTCAAAGTCAAAAGGGAATGTGGTAGATCCTTGGGAGATGATTCAAAAGTATGGAGCTGATGCTGTAAGATGGTACTTTTTTACTGTAAATCAACCTGGAGAAAGCAAGAGATTTTCAGAAAAAGATTTAAGAGAAAGATTGCAAGGTTTTGTTCTAACTTTTCTCAATTGCTTAAAGTTTTTAAGAGCTTATTATCCAGAGCACTTTGAAATTAAAGAAGAGAAAATACTTGGAGCTAACTTAAGGATTGTAGACAAGTGGCTTTTAAGCAAGCTTAACTCTTTAATTAAAAAGGTTAACCTGCTTTTGGAAGATTTAGATATTACTTTAGCTTGCAGAGCAATTGAAAAGTTTGTTATTGAAGATCTTTCTAAATGGTGGATTAGAAGGTCCAGAAAAGCAATGGAAGAAAACAAAGATTTAGCTAATCTTTTAGCTTATGTTCTAAGAGAGTTAGCTAAACTTTCGGCTCCTTTTGCTCCTTTTATTTCAGAAGCTATCTATCGAGATGTAGAAAAGAGAAAAGAAAGCGTGCATTTAGAAGATTGGCCTAAATTGAAAGAAGAGTTAATAGATCAAGATTTAGAAGCTAGAATGGATTGGGCAAGAGAGGTAGTTAGCTTAGTTTTAAAGTTGAGAGCTCAAAACAAAATTAAAGTAAGGCAACCTTTAGCTAAGCTTGAAATTCCTTTGCCAGAATTTGAAGTAGAAAGAGAGATTTTGGATTTAATTAAAGAAGAAGTAAATGTGAAAGAAGTAATTTTAAATCAAGAGATTAAAGAAGTTAAATTAGACACTACCTTGACTCCAGAACTAAAGTTAGAAGGAGACTTTAGAGAACTGGTAAGGAGAATTCAAAGCAAAAGAAAAGAGTTGAATCTCAATCCTAAAGAAAAGGTTAAAATTAAAATTTACTACTCTCCCGAACTAAAAGAATTATTTGCAAAATATCATCAAGAGCTTTCAGAAAGAGTTTCAGCTTCAAAAATAGAGTTTGTCAGTTTAGAAAAAGTAGATGAAGATTTTGTTTCTTTTTATATCTCTGGTAAAGAGGTTAAAATAAAAATAGAAAGATGAGAAGAAAGAATATTAGACCTTTATTTGAAGGTAAAAAAGTAGTTCAGAGAGAAGAGCTTTTAAAAGTTTTAAGAGAAGATAGAGGTGTGGTTCCTGGATTTCCAGGCAGGAGATTAAGGCTTTCTGATAGAGTGGAGTTGAAAAGAAAGCTTTTTCCAGTAAAAAAGTTTGGATCTAAAAATTAGAGATTATGAGTTTGAAAGAGCTATAAGGAGGCTGGAAGCTAAAAAGTTAAAAACTAAAGCTCCTCAAGAAGCTAAAGAAATAGAAAGAAGGGTTAGATACTTAAAAAAGATTGGAGGAATAAATTAAACTAAAATCTATGCCTTCTAAAAAGAAAAAATCTTCTAAAATATTCTCTTTCTCTGTAATTTACGAGGCAGATGAAGAAGGGGGATATGTAGTTTATGTTCCTTCTCTCCCTGGATGTTATTCTCAAGGTGAGACTTTAGAAGAAGCTGAAAA
>WFWQ01000051.1 GCA_015491015.1 Patescibacteria group bacterium
TCTCTTATATATTCTTGAGGTAAATTTTCTAAATCTTCTAAACTTTTAAACATTAAAGATTTTAAAATTACTCCCCTTCCTCAATCAAACCTCCCATACTTCTAATTTCTCTTAAAGCCTCTTGAACTTGATTTTCCTTGGCAACAACATCTTCTGGACCTTTTCCAGGAGGCACTCCATGCCACTGAAACCTATTTTCCATATACTTTACTCCTTTTCCTGGAATAGTATTAGCTATTACAGCGACCGGAGCTTCTTGGATAGCTTTAGCTTCTTGCAAAGTATCAATTATATCTTGAAAGTTATGCCCATTCATTTGCAAAACTCTCCATCCAAAAGCTTGGTACTTTTGAATCAAAGGTTCCAAAGGCATTACATCTTCGGTATAACCATCAATTTGAATATTGTTTCTATCTATTATTACTGTAATTTGGCTTAACCTATACTTTTTAGCTGCCATTACAGCTTCCCAATGCATCCCTTCTTGATGTTCTCCATCGGAAGTAATACAAAAGATGTGATAATCAAACTCCTCTCCCTTCATCCTTGCTCCCAAAGCTATTCCTACAGCTTGAGAAAGACCTTCCCCTAAGGGACCAGAAGAAGTTTCCAAAGATGGAAGATCTTTAATACTTGGATGCCCTTGTAAAGGGGAACCTAACTTTCTTAAAGTTAAAAGATACTTTCTATCGATTAAGCCAGCGTGAATCATAGCAACATATCTCACAGGGCAAATGTGTCCATTAGATAATATTAGTCTATCCCTTTTGGGCCAAAGAGGATCTTCTACTTTGTAGTTTAAAACTCTAAAGTACAAAGCGGTAAAAATATCTGCCATCCCTAAAGGACCAGCTGAATGCCCAGATCCTGCCTCAGCTAACATATGAATTAAATCTTCTCTTATCTCCAAAGCTTTCTTCTTAAGTTGAGAGATTGTAAAGTTAAAAGGGTTTGGCATATATTGACTAATTTTAGCACATTTTAAATCTTGCTTAAAAGCTCAAAAGCTTCTTTGGGATCTTTAGAGTTAAAAATAAAAGAGTGAGAAACTAAAATATCTGCTCCAAAAGAAAGAGCTTTCTTTCCTGTTTCTAAGTTTATCCCTCCATCAACTTCTATTTCTAAAGAAGGAAATTTAGACTTTAAAGTTTTAATTTTGGCTAAAACTTTTTCTTGAAACTTTTGTCCAGCTTTTCCAGGGTTAACTCCCATCACTACTACCAAATCTAAAGCTTCAAGATAAGGAAACAGAATTTCAGCTTGAGTTTCAGGATTTAAAGCTAAAGCAATTTGAGCTCCACTTTCTAAAGAAAACTTTAAAATTTCAGGAAAATCTTGAGCTAAGTTCAAAGCCTCAGTATGAAAAATTAATCTTTTAGCTATTTTATCCCAACCTTTAGCTTCTTCTAAAGGATCTCTTACCATCAAATGCACTTCAATATTTATATCCCCAAAAAGCAATTTAGCTTCTTGAGGATCTTTCCAACTTTGATAAGGAACAAACTTACCATCTTCTACATCAATTTGAACCCAATCTATCAACTCTTTAAAAGAATTTAAAACTTCAGCTTGCTTTTTTGCGGATTCAAAATTTTCAGCTAAGATAGCAGGGATCACTTTAACCATAAAGCTTTCTTTCTATCTCTAAAATTTTTTCAATCCTTCTTTGATGCCTTTTAGCTTGAGAAAAAGGGGTATTTAACCAAAGCAAAACCGCCCTCTTAGCTAATTCTTTATCTAAAAATCTTGCCCCTAAAGAAAGCACATTGGCGTTATTATGCTCTTTAGAAAGCTTAATTATTTCTAAATCTCCTCCATAAAACACTACCGCTCTCACTTTAGGAAACTTGTTACAAACTATAGCTTCACCTTGCCCAGAGCCTCCCAAAACTATACCTTTGAACTCTTCTGGATTTTGAGAAACTTTTTCAGCTACTAAACTTACCCAATCAGGATAGTCATCTTCGGAATTAAAAGAAAAAGGACCTAAATCTTCAACTTCAAAACCTTCCTTTTTTAACTCCTCTACTAAATAATTTTTAAGCTCAAACCCTGCGTGATCTGAAGCTAAAAATATCTTCATTTTTAAAATTATAACTTGAAAAAGCTCTAAACTTCAAAAAGCCCTCTCTCTATTCAGAGAGAGGGCTCTCAGGTTGAGATCTAAACTTTCCCCATCCTGCAATACCTACCGCGCAAAAGTACTTTTGATTAAAGCTAAAATGAAGCTTAGCTAAACATTCTTCATTGCTACAATCTTTCCAATGAATCATCCCTTCTGCTCTTTGCCAAGTTCTACAAAAAGGACACCTTATAAAAATCTTTTGGCGATCTCGATAAGAAACATCGGCTTCTCTTACTTCAAAAGGAAAATCTTTGGTGTCCCCCGGAAGTCTTATTAAAGGCTTCCTGCCATCTTCTATAACTCCCATCATCTCTAAAATAGTAATCCTCCTTCTTAAAGTTTCTCCAATCCAAAGTAAACGAGAAATCTCTATTTTAGCACCCAAAACTCCCCCCTCCTTTCTTTAGGATTGTGATTACTTGAAGTTTTATAGTTAATTTTCTAAACAGAGTCAACTTGTAAATTTTAACCTCTTAGCTTATATTAATAATCTAGAAGAAGGTAAATTTAGTTGCGGGGTGGTGTAAGTGGTAACACACGGGGCTCTGGACCCCGGTATCCAGGTTCGAATCCTGGCCCCGCAGCCTTTAAACTAAAACTATGGACTGTATATTTTGTAAAATAGCTAAAAAGGAAGTTCCAGCTCACTTAGTTTACGAAGATGATAAGTTTTTAGCTTTCTTAGATATTAGACCTTTAACTAAAGGGCACACTTTAGTAATTCCTAAAGAGCATTTTAGATGGGTAGACGATGTTCCTTACTTTGGAGAATATTTTGAAGTAGCTAAAAAGGTAGGAGTAGCTTTAAAGAAAGGATTTTCGGCAGATTGGGTTTCTTACCTCACTTTAGGTTTAGAAGTTCCTCATTCTCACATCCATGTAATTCCAAGATACCAAGATGATCCTCACGGAGAAATTGTAGATTTAACTAAAAGAGAAAACTTCTCTGAAGAAGATATGCGAAAGATAGCTCAAAAATTAAAAGAGTTCATTCAGAAAGAAACTTAACTTTATCACCAACTTTTAAATTATATTTTTGGGCAAATCCGGCTTTAACTTCTAAAACATATTTTACTGGCTCTTTAGGAGCAAAGGTTTTGGGGAAGGTTTCTGGAGCAATATTTTCGGTAATGTCTACAATAGTTTTATCTTCTGAAATCCAAATTATATCTATAGCAAAAAGCATCCCTTTCATCCAAAACCTGGGTTTAACTGGTTTAAAATATAAAAATAAAGCTCCTTCTTTTTCTCCTAAATCTTCTTGATTAGCTAAACCCAATCTTTTTTCTTCAGAGGTAGAAAGTAAATAAGCTAAAACTTTAACTTTGCCTCCCAAATCTAAAGTAATCTTTTTTAATTGAGAAAGATCATTTTTAGTTTTTTCTTCAGGCACAAACCAAGGATTAAAATAAAGATCTACTAACAAAGCTAAAGAACCTATAAAGATAATTAACCCTCCTATTAACCAAAGATCGTATTTAGTGAACTTAGGTAACTGCTTTAGCATGTAAAGTGCAAAGTTTATCTTTCCCCTTAATATACTCGTAAGCTGAAGTTGAAGCTACAGCCCCCAAAGCTGCAGCAGTGATATCTTGTTTAAATCTCCCAAAGATATTAACTACATCTCCTGCGCCAAAAAGTCCAGGAATGTTTGTACGCATCATATTATCAGTTTGAAGATAACCTTTATCATCTAAATTAGCTCCTAACTTTTTAGCTAACTCAGTGTTGGGAATAGAACCTATTTCTATAAACAAACCTGAAACTTCAAGCTCTTCTTTCCCTTTATAAGGCTTAGTTAAAACAATCTTTTCTAATCTATCTTCACCAATTAATTCTTTAACTTCAGTTTGATAAAGGATCTCAACTTTATCTCCAAGTTCTTTCATCTTTTGAAAGTTAATAGGTTCAGCTCTAATTTCTTTTTCTCTGGTAATTAAGTAAATTTTGCTTGCATACTGCCCAGCTAAAACTGCACCTTTTACCGAAGCATCCCCTCCTCCCACAATAGCTATTTCTTTTCCTCTATATAAAGGGGCGTCGCAAGTGACACAATAGTGAATTCCCTTTCCAGTTAGCTCTTTTTCTTTAGGCAAATTTAGCCTTCTTCTTTGAGAGCCTGTAGCTAAAATTATAGCATCTGATAAAAACTCTCTTTGAGACTTAGTTAAAACTTTAAAACAATTTCCTTCTTTTTTAATATCTATCACCCGATCTTCTAAAATTTCAGCACCTAAAGCTTCAGCTTGGTCTCTCATTCTTTTCATCAATTCATAACCTTCTATAGATTTGAAACCAGGATAATTTTCTATCACCCCTCCCCAAGAAGTTTGCCCTCCAAACTCTTCTCCAATAATCAAAGTATCTAACAAATACCTCCTAGAATAAATCCCTGCGGAAAACCCTGCTGCTCCTGTACCTATGATTATAACATTGTAAGCTGGCTTCATAGGATTTAATTTTATCAATTTCTAAAAACTAACTCAAACCTTTAACTTCCCACTGGCAAATAAATAGTAAAAGTACTTCCTTTATTTTTTCCTTCAGAGAAGGCGGTAATAAATCCTTGGTGTATTTCTACAAACCTTTTAGCTACATTTAATCCTAATCCTGCTCCTTCTACAAACTTAGCTATTCCTGCTGAACCTCTAGAAAAGCTTTCAAAGAGTTTGCTTTGTTCTTCAGGATCAAATCCTACTCCAGTATCTTTAACTATTACTTTAAGGTAATCTCTTTCTTTATGGTTTTCTTTTAATCTTTCTTGATCTAAAGATACTTCTACTTTACCACCTTCATTGGTATATTTGATAGCATTATCAATTAGGTTTAAGATAGCTTGTCTTATTTTTAGAGAATCTAAGTTAATTTTAGGTAAAGGTTGGTTAGGATTTTTGAAGATTAAATCAATATTTTTCTTTTTAGCTTCAAACTCTAACTCTTTTAAACAAGATTTAGCTAAATTAGCTAAATCTACAGGTTTCAAATTAAGTTCTAACTTTCCCATCTCTATTCTGGAGATAGTTAAGAGATCTTGAACAATTCTAATTAATCTTTCTGTAGAAATAGCTACATTTTTTAAAGCTTTCTTAAGTTTGGAGTTTAGTTCTCCATAATAACCTTCCAAAGCTAAAGAAACATAACCTTTGATTGCAGTTAAAGGAGTTCTCAACTGATGGGAAGCCATAGATAAAAACTCAGTTTTAGCTTTATCTGTCTTCTCTAATTCTTCTCTGGCTTTAACCTCTTTTAAAACTGCCTTTACTAACAAAACTCCAAAGATAGAAGTAGAAATTAGTAAAATAAAGTTTAAGATAGCTTCTATTAAAGAGGTAGAATACAAAAAATTAACAAATAGAGAGAAAATTATTACTACTGTGAAAATTTCAGTTGCTATTACTTTGATGTTGAACAACTGATGTTTTATTATCGCAACGGTAACAAAGAAACCGAAGATTATTACCGCAAAAGGACCGAAAAGTTGAGCATCAAAGATACCAAATAAAGGCAAAATTACGTTAGTGATAGATCCCCAAAGAAAAGATAAAACAATCCCTGTTAATACATAAATAACTTGGGATTTTTGGATCTTATCTTTAGTCGAAGAAAATTGTCTTAATAAGTAGAAGAAAATTGAAGCCAAAAGAGTTAAATAAGTGATAATATAAATAGTATATAAATCTCCATAGATTGTTTTCCTCTGTAGAGTTCCCGTAATTACTTCTTCTTTTGAGACCAAAGGAGTAAAAAGAGTAAGGATAGAAAAAAGCAAAATCCAAAGAGATAATATTTTATTTCCTAAGATTTTAAAGATGGATCCTTCTAAGTCGAGAGGAAAGTTTTGGGAAAATCTTAACAGAAAATACATCATCGGCAAAACTACCGCAAAGTTAATTCTTCCTAACCACAGAACTAAAAGAGGTTCTTGGAAATAATAATATAATCCAAGAGAAATCAGCCATAATTCAGCGAATAATAATGAATAGAAAAATAAGTTAGCTGGTTTTTCCTCCTTGCCTTTATATCTGGCTAAAATAGCTAAAATCAACAAACCTCCGGCAGAGAATCCAAATATTCCCAACTGAACCAATTCTATACTCATAAGTTAACCTTTCTTTTCCATTCCTCTAAAGAAAGATCGAAAATATTTGAAAGAAAAGCTTTTTGAGCTATTTTTAAAAAGGGAACAGCTGCCAATACACATGCAATCTTCCCTTTAGATATTCTCTTTTCTTTATACATTATTAAGATTTCTCTATATTTTATTCTATGTTCTTTTCCTATCTTTATAATGCTCTTTATCATATTTTCTTTAGCTATTGAGGAAGATTCTTTAATTTTTCTTATTCCTACATCTTCCATTATCAAACAAGCTTGGTTTTCTCTGTCTTGAGGAATCCCTATTCCAATCGTACCGTAAGCTATTTTATTCTCCGGGAAGATTTTAAAAT
>WFWQ01000052.1 GCA_015491015.1 Patescibacteria group bacterium
GCTTTCAGCCAAAAATTCTAAGTAGCCTTTAAACTCATAAAAGTTTAAGTTTTTACCAAACCAAACTAAAGCCAACCTCTCTTCTTCAAAAGGTTTATCTTTTACTTTAAAGAAAACCTTTCCTGTTTCAAAAAGTTTCCCTTCTTTAAAGTATTTAGAGTTATCTGTGGCTTTTTGGATCAAGTTGTAAAGCAAACTGTCTCTTAAGTACTTTTGGTTTGAACTTAAAGGATTTTCAAGCTCAATTAAACTTTTAGAATCTATTTTAAAAATTTCTTTTAACCTTTGAGCTAAGAAAGAGTAGTTCAAAACCTCAGTAAAACCTAAAGCTATCAACCTTTCTTTTAAAGCTTTTTCAAAAGAAAAGTTTAAGTTTGCTGGCACTTTTAAAGAAAGTTTAGGGAAAGCAGGTTTGATTTGGTAAAACCCAACTACCCTTCCAATTTCTTCAACCACATCTTCTTCAATTTTTATGTCTTCTCTTAAATCTGGAACTTGAAGCCAAAGCTTATCTTTTTTCTTTTGCAAAATTTTAAATTCTAACCTTTTTAAAATCTTTTCTATTTCTCTTTTAGGCAAATTGAGGTCTAAGATTTGATAAACTGAGTTTAAGTCAAACCATAAAGTTTTAGGTTTAAATTTGGCAAAGCTTTTCTCAACTATCCCTTCGATTTCTATATCCTTAATCTCTAAACCTAACAAAAAGGCAAACCTTTCTAAGGCTAACTTAGCTAAAACTTTAGGGACTTTTCTTTCAAATCTCCAGGAAGCGTCAGTTTTAAGATTTAAGATTTTAGATCCTTTTCTAATTAAAGCTGGGTTAAAGTTAGCACTTTCAACTAAGATATTTTTAGTTTCTTTAGAAACAGCAGAAAGCTTCCCTCCCTTTATCCCTGCTATAGCTTGAGCCTTCTTTTTATCAGCTATTACTAAAATTTCAGGTGAAAGCAGATATTCTTTATCATCTAAAGCTAAAATTCTTTCTCCTTTCTTAGCTCTTCTTACTATTATCTTTTCTTCGATCTTGTCTAAGTCAAAGACGTGCAAAGGTTGCCCTATTTCTAACATTACTAAATTAGCTAAATCTACTAAGTTGTTAATAGGTTCTAATCCTAAAGAAACTAATTTTTCTTTTACCCAGGAAGGTGATTCTTTAACTTTGACATTCCTTACAATTAAAGCTAAATAAAGAGGACAATCTTCAGAGTTTTCAACTTCAATCTTAAAGTTAGCCTTTTTTTGAATCTTTAAAGTTTTTAAAGGTTTAAGTTTTAAGCTTGGAAACAAAACTTTTAACTCTTTAGCCAATCCTAAATGCGAAGCTAAATCTGAAGCTCTATTGGGGAGAATATCTAAATCTAAAAGATAATCTTTTTTAGTTTTTATCAACTCTTCTACTTCTACAGTGTGCAAATTTAAAGCTTTGACTATTTCTTCAACTTTGAGAAATTTTCCTTTTAATAATTCTTTAGTCCAGTTTAAAGAAAAAAGCATAGTTTTAAAACTGATTTAAAAATCTTAAGTCTCCAGAATAAAACAGCCTTATATCTTCCACTCCATACTTTAGCATTGTTAATCTATCTATTCCTAAGCCGAAGGCAAACCCTTGCCAATTTTTTGGATTTAGTTTGGCATTTTTTAAAACTTGAGGATGAACCATTCCAGCTCCCATCATTTCTATCCATCCTGAGTGTTTGCAAACTTTACACCCTTTTTGCTTGCAACTTTGACATTCTAAATCTACTTCAAAAGAGGGCTCGGTAAAAGGAAAGTAACTTGGCCTTAGCCTTACTTTCATCTTTTTTTCAAAAAACTTGGTGAAAAAAGCTTCAATTATCCCTAAAAAGTGGCTTACTCTAATTTCTCCTTTCTTTTCAATCACCAATCCTTCTAACTGATAAAATTGAATCTCGTGAGTTGAATCTGTAGCTTCGTGCCTAAAGCATCTTCCAGGAGAGATGATCTTTAAAGGAGGCTGATGAGTTAAAAGATACCTAATTTGAACTGGTGAAGTATGGGTTCTTAGAAGATATTTTCCCTCTTTAGGGTTACTTTTTAACTTTAACCAAAAGGTATCCCAGATATCTCTGGCAGGATGCTCAGGAGGGATATTTAAAGCATCAAAGTTATAAAACTCAGTTTCAATTTCAGGACCTTGAGCAATCTCAAAGCCTAAACTTAAGAATATCTCTTTGCATTTTTCTAAGGTTTTAGAAAGAGGGTGAATCTTCCCAGGTCTTTGAGGATAAAGCTTTGCTGTAAAATCAATGTGCTCTTTTAGTCTCTTTTCTTCTTTACCTTTTAGCTTTTGGTAAAACTCTTGATAGTCTTTTTCTATTTTTTCTTTAAGCCAATTTAAGTATTTCCCTTTCTCTTTTCTTTCTTCTAAAGGCAAATCTTTAAGCTTTTTGAGCTCTAAAGTGATTATTCCTTTCTTTCCTAAGTATTTTTTATAAGCTAAAAAAAGCTCTTTTAGATCTTGAGCTTTTTTAAAATCTTCAAGATACTTTTTTTCAATTTCTTCCATAACTAATCTTTAACGGGGCCCCGGAGTTTTACCCCGATTCTGTAATAATGTGGGTGCTGCCGGGACCCCAGAATATTATAAAAAAGCTAACTTTTAAATTCAATAAAACAATAAAAAAGCAGCCTACCTCCGCTCCAGAGGTAGACTGCCCAGAATCGGGGCATTAGCACCCACATCCTTATATTAGCAAAATAAAATTAAAAAGTCAAGTAATTGCTATTTCAAAATTATTAAGCTAATTTCCTACATTCACAGGACTGAGATTCACGTTCGAAAGAATTTTGCGCATCTTTGCCGTCCTTCGTGGCCATCTCATTAATAAGGGAGCTTCCTCAACTATATCACCTTTAGCCCTTCTTGAACTAGCAGAACAAAAAGCTTGACAATGGATGAGGATAGTTTAAAATCAGGTAAAAAGGGGATGGATCCTCACATTTCCCTTTCACGGTTTACCACCTCCTTAAAGACGGTGAGGATCTATCCCCTTTCTTGCTTTTCAATAAGTGCATAAAGTCATTCCCTAAATCCCTATTAGCTTAAAACTTGCAACCATAGTTTTTACGTATACTGCGTAAACTGGGTCAATTATATCAAGTCCGAGTTTATCAGGGTTAACCTGAGTTTCTATCTCTAAAAAGATGCTTCTCCTCGGATGGAATGTAACAAAAGAGCCTAATAGAGGATCATAGTCAATATGATCCTGAACACTTTTTGGGTGATTAAGCATCTCTAGCAAATTAACCAGGCGGCTTGAGATCAAGGTTGGGAAAAGACAGAATTCTTCTGGAGTAAAGTATCTTAAAGATTTTAATTTCTGGTATGGAGTAAAACCTTTAAGTTCCATATGTGGTCTGAGGGTATTGTAAACTTTTTTCCAACACTGGCCAAGTTTAATAAACTGAAGCTCTGATTTTACTTTCATAAGGTAAGGAATGTAGAACTCATAATCATCTGTCTGGTGTTGTCTCTCAATAAAAGCGTAAAGTAAGATTGTGTTATCTTTATCAGTAACAGGAAGCAAGGTCTTTAATCTGGGTAAACTTCGGCCTTTACTTAACTTACTTACCCTGATTTTAGACCGCCTCCTGTTTTCATTCCAGATTTTCTTTACCTTCTTGAAAGCTAACATTCTATTCCCAAAGTGTTCGGTATCATCGTAACCAAGGGAAATTCTAACTTGACATAAATTCTCTCATATGCTAATATTAGCCAGTCTCTCCCAAGAGACGGTCGAAGGTGGTGTGTGTCCTATCCCCTGTGAAAGGCAAGGTCATCATAATGACCTATAGATTTCTCAACCTCCCAGCTTGGGAGGGAAGAAGACTTCCTTTCCTCTCAAGCCGGGGGGTTGAGGGCAAGTCTCACCTCCGGCTATTCACTTTTCAAAGAGCTTTTCAAAGAGCTTGCCCGCCCTCAACCCCCCGGCTGATCCCAAAAGGCTCGCAACTCTTGCGAGCCTTCCTTTCTTTACAGACTTACAGAATCTCAAGATCGACCGCGTAGCAGAAAATATCAAATTTACACATCAAATTCACACATTGAATGTGTGAAAACCTTGTTATTATTGAGAAAATCCCTTAAATTTGAAATTAAAGGAATTTCTTTGATTATCTTTTACACAAGAGAATGGGGTGAATTCCTCCAACCTTAGGGGTTAATTTTTTACGATCGCTTAAAAGCATTCACACATTCGATATGTTGAAAAGTATTGCTTTGTGGCCTTTGTTGGATAATTATAATTCCTTAAACACTTTGTTTTTTAGGTTAAATTTCTAAGTCTTTTAAGTGTTTTATATAGGCTTTCTTTTTGGGGAGATCTAAATTTATGATTAGAGCTTCTATTTTGAGGGTTTTAAATTGAACTTTATTTTCTAAAAGCCACTTTTGGAGAGTTTGTTTTATTCTCTGAAGCTTTTTAGAAGTTATCCTTTCTTCAGGTAGAAAAGATTTTGATTTTGAGGTTTTTACCTCAAAGAAAGTTAAAGTTTCATCTTTTAAAGCTATAATATCAATTTCTCCCCTTTTGTAATTTTTTATTCTTCTTTCAAAGTTGGTATCTAAAATTTTGTAGCCTTTGTTTTTGAGATATTTTAAAGCTAATTCCTCCCCTAATTTACCTATGTTTTTGGTGTTCATAATGTTTAAAACTGTGGAAAACTTGTGGAAGAAATGTGACAAATTAAGACAATTTTAAGACAAATTAAGACACCCAATACTTTTGCTTAGTCATCTCGTCTCTTTTAGTTTCTATTTCTTCTATTCTTTGTTTGGCTTTTTGAGAAAGCTCTTTTAATTCTTTATCTTTCAGCTTGCCTAATTCTTTGGTTCTTTGGGTTAAGTATTCTAAATTGTTTTTAGTAGGATCTTCTATTACTTCATCTAAAAGAATCCAGAGGATTTGGCCTATTTTAGGTCCTGGAGGAATATTTAAAATTTCCATAATCTGATCTCCTTTTATCTTTAACATCTTAGGAGAGATTGGATCTTTTTGAACTTTTTCTACCAAATACATAAAGTGTCTTAACCTGTAAGGTAAAGCTTTAGGAACTCCAGAGCCTATTCTGTCTGCCATTCTTAATTTGATTAAATCTTGAATGTTTTCTTTGCCTACTTTTCTTAAAAGTCTTCTTACCGAAGCTTCGGTTACCCTGCCAGCCTCATAATAAAAAAGGTGCCACCTTACTAACTTTGAGACTTTTACTGCAATTTTCTTAGGAAACTTTAATCTTTGCATTATTTCCCAAGTCATTTGTGCTCCTACTACTTCGTGGTTATAAAAAGTAGCTTCAGGTCCTTCTCCTTTCTTTACTCTGGGTTTAGCAATGTCGTGAAACAAAGCTGCTAATCTTACTTCTAAAGAAAAGTTTTGTTTAGCTGCAAAATCTAAAGATCTTAAAGCGTGTTCGTAGCAATCGTAAATGTGGTGCTTGTTTTGAGAAACTCCAATACCTTCTTCTAACTCTGGAATGATGAACTTTAAAAGTCCTAACTCTCTAAGTTTATCTATTCCTGTAGCAGCTAAAGGAGTCATTATTATTTTTACCAACTCATCTCTTATCCTTTCTTTAGAGATTTTTTGAATTAAAGGAGCTAACTTTTTAATAGCTTTTTCAGTTTCTTCTTCTATTTTCCAACCTTCACCCATTTGAACTAAAAATCTTGCAGCTCTCATCATTCTTAAAGCATCCTCTTTAAACCTTTCTTCAGGGTTGCCTACAGCTTTAATTACTTTGTTTTTTAAATCTTTTCTTCCTTCAAAAGGATCTACAATCTTATTTCCAAGAGGATCTAAAGCGATAGCGTTAACAGTAAAGTCTCTTCTTTTTAAATCTTCTTCAATGCTTTGGGTCCATTCTATCTTTTCTGGATGCCTTAAATCTTTGTAATCTCTTTCTTTTCTAAAAGGCGTAATTTCAACTTTAATTTCTTTGTTTTGGCCTAAAGTTAAAGTTGTAGTTCCAAACTTTTCTTCTTGATGAGAGATTTCAAAGATTTTAGCTAAATCTTGGGGTTTAGCTGAAGTTGCAATATCAAAATCTGGAGGATTTTTACCTAAAAGCAGATCTCTAACGCATCCTCCAACCAAAAAGGCTTTAAAGCCTTTAGCCTTTAACTTTTGGATAACTTCAATTACTTGAGAAGGTATTTTCTTTACCATTTTGTCTTGACTTTAAAAGCTTAAGCTTGTATTATTTTAATAAAGCCCTTTGAGTTTTAAAAGGGCTTTAAAATTTTTTAAAAAAGAGTTTTTTATGTTAGATCTTAAAGCTATTTCTACCTTTATTGCTCAAATTGCGGAAGAAAAGGATTTAGACAAAGAGCAAGTAAAAGAGGTAGTGGAGCAAGCTTTAGCTTCAGCTTACAAAAAGGAGTTAGGGTTAAAAAACCAAAAGGTGGAAGCTGAGTTAGATACCTCTTCTGGGAAAGTTAACTTTTTTAAGGTTTTACAAGTTGTAGATCCTTCTCAGATTTTAACCCCAGAAGAGTTAGAGGAAATCAAACAAAAGAGAGAAAAAGGGGAAGAGGTAGACAAGAAAGACAAAATTAGATTTGATCCTAAAAAGCATATCCTTTTAGAGGATGCTCAAAAGATAGATCCTAAAGCTCAACCTGGTGATAAGATTAAGATTCCTTTAGAATCTAAAGTAGAGTTTGGAAGGATTGCAGCTCAAACCGCAAAACAAGTTATCACTCAAGGATTGAAAGAATTGGAAAAGCTAACTCTTTTGAAAGAGTTTAAAGAAAAAGAAGGGGAAATAGTTTCTGGCATCGTACAAAGAGTAGAGGAAAAGGGAGTTTACTTTGATTTAGGAAGAGCTACCGGGATAATGCTTCCTAAAGATCAAATCCCAGGGGAAAGGTATGAGATTGGCAAGAGATTAAAGCTTTATCTTTTAAAAGTAGAAGAAGACACTCAAGGGCCTAAGATATTTTTATCCAGGTCTCATCCTAAATTTGTAAGCAAGCTTTTTGAGTTAGAAGTTCCTGAAATTCAAGCAGGGCAGGTAGAGATTAAATCTATAGCTAGAGAACCAGGATCTCGTACTAAGATGGCGGTTTTTTCTCATCAAAAAGAAATAGATCCAGTTGGTTCTTGTATTGGCCAAAGAGGAAGTAGGGTAGGAGCGGTGCTCTCTGAGTTAGGTCAAGAAAAAGTAGATATTATAGCTTATTCGGATAAAGAAGAAGAGTTTATTAAAAATGCTTTAGCTCCAGCTAAAGTAAAAGAAGTCAAATTAGATAAAGAAAAAAATAGAGCTTTAGCTTTGGTTGAAAAGGATCAGCTTTCTTTAGCTATTGGAAAAGATGGGCAAAATGTTAGATTAGCTTCAAAGCTTACAGGATGGAAAATTGATGTCGAAACTATAACTTAATTTTATGGAATTTAAGGTTTTAAAAGAAAAAAAATCTAAAATAGAATTGGAGCTTAAGATTCAAAAAGAAGACTTTGAAAAAAGTTTAGAGAAAGTTTTAACTAAGCTTTCTCAAGAAATCCAAATAGAAGGGTTTAGAAA